>JBIIZP010000085.1:0-4055 GCA_044346215.1 Candidatus Planktophila sp. | reverse complement strand
GGCGGGTTTTTCCTTTCCCGTGGCAAGATGAGCACATGCGCATTCATATTGGTAGCGATCACGCGGGTTTGGAATTAAAGGCAGCACTTGTTGAGTACTTGCAGAGCAAGGGCCATGAGATTAAAGATCACGGTCCACATGAATATGACGCAGTAGATGATTACCCTGATTTTTGTATTCCCGCTGCAATAGCAACGGTTGCAGATCCTTCATCTCTTGGAATTGTTTTAGGTGGCTCCGGAAACGGTGAGCAAATAGCAGCTAACAAAGTTAAGGGCGTCCGTGCAGTTCTTGCGTGGAGCGTAGAAACTGCAAAGCTAGGCCGCGATCACAACAATGCAAATGTTGTTGGCATTGGTGGTCGTATGCATTCAATCGAAGATTGCAAAGCGATTATTGATGCATTTATCGAAACACCTTTTTCAAATGATGAACGACATGTTCGCAGAATTAACAAGATCGCAAAGTATGAAAACGAAGGTCCGCTTTAAACCTTCAAATACATCATGTCATTAACGGCGTGATCCTTATCGATTCCTTGTCCCTCAAAGCGAGTTACTGGTCGCCATTCAGGTTTATCGATGACTCCCCCAGTAAACAAGGTTGAACCCGCAAAAACTTCTTGAATACTTACCGCATATGGAACCCAGTCGGTTGCGATGTGAATGAATCCACCCTTTTTAATCTTTGGATGGATTAGCGCTAGAAATGCTTCATTAACAATTCGGCGCTTATTGTGTTTCTTCTTTGGCCAAGGATCTGGAAAGAAGAGGTGAATCCCATCTAAGGATTCATCGGCAATCATGTGTTGCAAAACCACATGAACATCTTCTTCAATAACTTTCAGGTTTGTTAAATCATTTTCGATAATCCGAGCTAGCAACTTTCCAATTCCGGGTGGATGGACATCGACTGCGATATATCCATTGTTGGGGTGATTCTTGGCAATGATCGCCGTGGCCTCACCCATGCCAAAGCCGATCTCCATGATTACTTTTTCACTTGCTGGGAAAATCGCTGGAATGTTTATCTGTGCTTGCTTGAAATCAATTCCATGAACCTCTTGCAGCGCATCTTTGGCTATTCGCTGGGCTTCAGTAATTCGGGAGCCTCGGATGCTGTAGCTGCGTACCGAAGGGCGTTCCATGGGGCAACTGTGTCATGGTTGGATAAGAACCTACAAAATCCGACGAATGGTCGGAATAATCTAAAGGGAGATCCAAGTGCCAGGTCTGAATTTGAGCCGTGCCGAAGCTAAAGAGCGTGCGGACCATCTTTATGTAAATAGTTATGTCGTAACCCTTGATGTAACAAAGGGCGAAGAAACCTTTTACTCAAAGTCTGAGGTTTCATTTACATGTGACAATCCTGGCTATGCAACATTTATCGATGCTGTTGGTCGCTCAGTAATTAGTGCAACCCTTAATGGCGTTGCCGTAGATACAAGCAACTTTGATGGTGAAAGCATTTTCTTAACAAACTTGGCGGTGGACAATCTCTTGGTAATTGAAATTGAAGCTGAATACTCAAAATCTGGTGAAGGATTACAGCGCTCTGTTGATCCTTCTGACGGCGAGGTTTACTTGTACTCACAAGGCGAGACCGCGCACATTCGCAACATGTTCCCTTGTTTTGATCAGCCTGCACTTAAGGCAACATTTACATTGACCGTTACAACTCCAGGTCACTGGGAAGCGGTTTCAAATAACCCGGTTGAATCAAAGGTTGCAAAGGGCGACTTAGTTGAATGGAAGTTCTCAACTACTCCCCGCATTGCAACGTACTTGGATGCATTAATCGCTGGTCCTTACTCATCTGTTCACGATGTGTACAAAGGACAAAAGGAGATTCCTCTGGGAATTTACTGCCGCAAGTCAATGATGCAGTATCTAGATCCTGAAGATATCTTCCTAATTACTAAGCAGGGCTTTGAGTACTTTGAAAAGACATTTGGTTTGGCGTATCCATTTGAAAAGTACGACCAGATCGCAGTTGTTGACTTTAACTTTGGTGCAATGGAAAACGCAGGAGCGGTCACTTTCCGCGAAGATGTTTTGGTATTCCGTAGCCACATGCCAGACAAGGCGTACCTATCCCGTGCAAACACCATCCTGCACGAGATGGCACACATGTGGTTTGGTGACATGGTCACAATGTCATGGTGGGACGATCTATGGCTCAACGAATCATTCGCCGAATGGTCTTCATATCTGGCACTTGCTGAAGCAACTCGGTTTAAAGGTGCTTGGTCTGAATTTAACTCTGCTCGTAAGAACTGGGCATACCGCCAAGACCAGTTGGTATCTACTCACCCAATCATCGCTGACATGGTTGATATGGAAGCGGTTAACGCAAACTTTGATGGAATCACATATGCAAAGGGAGCTTCTGTTCTGCACCAATTAGTTGCACATGTTGGACGCCCGCAATTTATCGCAGGTATTCAGAAGTATTTTGAAAAGCACGCCTGGGGAAATACAACCCTCGAAGACCTGCTGGTTGAACTAGAGGCATCCAGTGGCCGCAAGCTTGATAGCTGGGTAAACACTTGGCTACAAACTGCTGGTGTAAATACATTGCGTCCAGCTCTAGAAATTGAAGGCGATGTCTATAAGAGCATCACGATTAAGCAAGAGACACCATTAGTTCCCGCTGATTCAAAGGAGCTACGTCCGCACCGTCTAGCAGTTGGCTTGTATGACATTAGCGGAGATTCATTGAAACTTCGCAAAACTGTTGAACTAGATGTTGCTGGCGCTTCAACTGTTGTTGCAGAGCTAGCAGGTGAAAAGGTTGCAGATCTGTTGCTGATCAATGATCGTGACCTTTCATATGCAAAACTGCGCTTTGATTCTCGTTCAATCGCAACACTGAAGACTCATCTAGGAAAGTTTGATGACGCTTTGGCCCGCGCATTGTGCTGGGCTTCTATCTGGGATATGCATCGCGATGCGGAAATATCTTCTGCGGACTTTATTGAGATCGCACTGAATGGCCTAGCAGGTGAAACCGATGATGCGATTGTAAGTATTGTGCTTGCTCAGTTGAATACTTCAGTCGAAGCGTATTCACAAGACTCACGCCGTGATTCATATCGCGAAAAGCTGGCCAATGGTTTGTGGGCTTTGGTTCAAAACTCTGCCCCAGGGAGCGATCTGCAACTTTTGATTTCTCGCTCATTTGTAGTCAATTCCCAAACAGCAGATCAGACAACAAAGATCCGCGAGCTTCTTAATGGAAGCGCTTCTGGACTAAAGGTTGATACCGATCTTCGCTGGTTTTTCCTCATTGCTCTAACAGAGCGTGGTGCGACTACCAAGGCAGAACTAGATGCAGAACTTGCAAAGGACAACACGACTACCGGAAACCTTGCCTATGAAACTTGCTTAGCAGCAATGCCAAATAGCGAGGCCAAGGCATATGCCTTCAACAAGGTTCTGAATGAGGACATTGCGACCTCCGTTCGTACCGCGTTGATTGTTGGTTTCCAACGCCCAATTCAGCGCGATCTGCTGGAACCATTTGTAACTCTTTACTTCGAGAACCTGATCGCAGCTTGGGAATCAAAGTCATATGAAGGCGCTGCCAAATATGTAACTGGTTTCTATCCGAACTGGATTGTCAAGCAATCAACTGTTGATGCGACAAATGCCTGGCTCAATGGAGCTGGAAAAGATTCGCCAGCGGTGCTTCGTAAACTTGTTAAAGAGTCACAGGATGGATTAATCCGAGCTCTGAAGGTGCAAGCGCTAGATCGCTAACTACTCGATAGTTGTGATTGATGATGTCTTTGTACTTCTTGGCTTTGACATCGCATAAGCAAGAACTGAGATCACGATAAACATAACTGTTGGAACTACGAAAAAAGTTACAACAGTTTCGAGAACCGACATTCCAGGGAACTCGACAATTGGACCTTCGTTATTGTTCATAGGAAAAGTGTAATTTACTTATGCAGTAGCCGCAGCCACACCAAATGGCTCTAGGTACTGCAACCACCTGTGATCTGTGCGACCAGTTCCAAGGATTCTCCAAGCCGCCCCAACTGGTTCGCG
>JBIIZP010000084.1:0-4063 GCA_044346215.1 Candidatus Planktophila sp. | reverse complement strand
GTAGAGGCTTTTCTCCGTGACCATAGATAACTGCAGGAACTAAACCATCGCGACGTGCACGACGTGATGCGCCCTTACCAAATTCAGTACGAGTGGTTCCGACGATCTTTACTTCTGCCATTTTTTATCTCCTAGTAGTCCTGGTTCTTCGGTGCGTACACAAAGTTCCAGCAGGAGAAAATCCCTAACCCGTCGATGACGGAAAGCTATTCGCTACCCTCGCCGGAACAGGTCGAACAGTATCTTTTGGGCCCGCTAAGAAGCAAATTCAGGCTTATGAATGACCATCAAACAGGCTTGTTACCGATCCATCTTCAAAGACCTCGCGGATTGCGCGGCCCAGAAGTGGAGCGATTGAGAGCACAGTCAGATTGTCGAACTTCTGATCTTCAGAGATCGGCAAGGTATTTGTAATAACAACTTCAGATGCACGGCAGTTCTTCAAGCGATCCACGGCAGGACCGCTAAATACCGCATGTGTTGCAGCGATGATTACATCAGCAGCACCTGCATCAAATAGAGCTTCTACAGCCTTAGTAATTGTGCCTGCGGTATCGATCATGTCATCAATAACTACGCAAGTTTGTCCAACAACATCTCCAACAACGCGTCCTGTAATGGATTCATTGGGAACACGTGGGTCACGAGTTTTGTGAATAAATGCAATTGGGCAACCACCCAATAAATCTGACCAACGCTCTGCAACACGTACTCGCCCTGAGTCAGGAGAAACAATTGTTAAACGCGTGCGATCTACCTTGCTGCCAACATAATTTGCAAGCATTGGCAAAGCGAACAAGTGATCCACAGGACCATCGAAAAAGCCCTGTATTTGAGAGGTGTGAAGATCAACGGCCATCAAACGATCTGCACCAGCTGTCTTAAAAAGATCTGCCATCAATCGAGCGGTGATTGGTTCACGACCACGGCTCTTCTTGTCTTGACGTGCGTAACCATAAAAAGGTGTAACAACTGTGATGCGCTTTGCGGATGCGCGCTTGAGAGCATCGACCATGATCAGTTGTTCCATGATCTGTTTGTTGACTGGATTTGTGTGGCTTTGAATTACAAATGCATCACAACCGCGAACTGATTCTTCGAATCGAACAAAAATTTCACCATTGGCAAAGTCATAGGCAGATGTTGGGGTGAGTGGAATACCTAATTCAGTTGCGACCTCTTCAGCTAGCTCAGGAAATCCGCGGCCTGCAAATAGGCGCAATCTCTTTTCAGAAGATAAACGGATTTCGCTCATGTATCTAGCCTTTCTTTTTGGCGGCGATTGCGGACTTACTACCTGGGCGCTTGCGCAGAACCCAATCTAATACATTTCTCTGCTTTGCTCTGCCAACACCAATTGCTCCTGCCGGAACATCTTCAGTTATCACTGAACCAGCAGCTGTATATGCACCGTCACCAATGGTTACAGGGGCTACAAGCATTGTGTCACTGCCGATTCGTACATGATCACCCACTGTTGTGTGATGCTTCTCGACACCATCGTAATTTACGAAGATAGTTGCAGCTCCAATATTGCTGCCTTCACCGATTGTTGCATCGCCCACATATGAAAGATGTGGGACCTTTGATCCAGTGCCGACAACCGCATTCTTCATCTCAACAAATGCCCCAGCCTTTGCTGAATCACCAAGTTGAGTTCCAGCGCGCAAATAAGTAAATGGGCCAACGGTTGCGCCTTCGCCAATAATAGTTTGCAGAGCGATTGATTCCAGAACAGATGCGCCTTCTTTGACTATGCAATCAGTCAAAGTTGAACGAGGCCCAATAACAGCGCCGGTTTCCACCTTCGTTGAACCAAGCAATGCAGTGCCCGGATGAAGCATTACATCATTGGAAATTTCTACAGTTGCATCAATCCAGGTTGTTGTTGGATCAATGATTGTGACACCGGCGCGCATCCATTGATCGTTGATGCGATCTCGAAGCATCGCGGCACTTTCAGCTAACTGAACTCGGTCATTGACGCCAAGAGTTTCGGTGAAGTCATCAATCATGATCGCGGCAACAGATTCACCGGCCGACTTTAGAATTCCAATGACATCGGTTAAATATAGTTCGCCTTGGGCGTTCGCATTTGTCAGCTTTCCGATTGCTGCAGCTAGCTTTTCGCCATCAAATGCATACACGCCGCTGTTAATTTCAAAAACGAACTTTTCCTCATCCGTCGCATCTTTTTCTTCAACGATGCGAAGAAGCTCGTCGCTGTCATCACGAATAATGCGCCCATATCCAGTTGCATCTGGATGTTCTGCAGTCAGTACCGATGCTGCAAAATTTCCTGATGAATGCGCGGCAACAAACTGAGCCAATGAATCACCAGACAATAATGGAGTGTCCCCGGCAAGAATTAAAACAGTTCCTTTAGGAGCATTACCTGCGAGCGCTAATTGCGTTGCATGTCCTGTGCCACCGCGGTGTTCCTGAAAGATTGTTGTGGCAAGTGGCGCGATGTGTGCGAGGTGGGTTTCAACCGCTTCACGTCCTGAGCCGACAACGATGCGAAGCTCTTTAGGTGAAAGTTGATTAACGGCGTGCAGTACATGTCCAAGTAGAGAGCGACCTGCAACGCTGTGAAGAACCTTAGGTGTTGCCGATTTCATTCGTGTGCCTTCACCGGCGGCGAGGACGATCACGGTTTGTACGGTCACGAGTGAACTCTATAGGAGATGAAAAACCTGGTGATAGCGGTGGCTCCGCCACCAGGTATCGATCCTGGACCCTGGGCTTCAAAGGCCCATGTGCTAGCCACTACACAATGGCGGAACGCATATTCTCCCTCATAAACGGTGGTGCTGGCGACCATTGGCCCCCAAAAGTGAAGCTATTAAGAGACTACCTTCGCCCCTGCCACAGGCCCATACGCACGAACAACGCTGCCAACTACCCCACTTGAGGTTAACGCAACCGCTAAATCTAGGCCCGCCTCTTCATCTGCCACTAAAAATGCAACCGTTGGACCTGAACCCGAAACGATCGCTCCAAGTGCCCCGTATTCCTGGCCAACATCTAAAACTAATCGCAGCGCAGGTCGCAATGAACATGCTGCAGCTTGTAAATCATTGACCAGTGATTTCCCAACTAAGGGTGCATCTGCTGCAAGTAATGCCTGCAACAAACCTTCATGGGTTTGTGGTTCCACAATTTCTAATTCAGCACGCAAACGATCGCATTCGGCATAAACGGCAGGTGTTGATAATCCAAGGCTCGACAGTGCAAGTACCCAGTGATACGTTCCGCGAGAAAGAGCTGCAGTTAATTGATCGCCATGACCTCGCCCAATTGCTGTTCCACCACTGAGCATAAATGGAACATCACTACCGAGTTGAGATGCGATTTCAAACATCTCCTCTCGAGTCATTCCAAGTGAGTACAAGTAATCAATTCCAACAATTGTTGCCGCAGCGTCGGCACTTCCTCCGGCCATACCACCTGCTACCGGAATCGATTTCTTTATTTCAATATGTGCCTCAACGGTTAAGTCATACTCTTTTGAAATAAGTGCAACTGCTTTGGCTGCCAAGTTGTTTGCATCTGCCGGCACGCCATGTGTTTGGTCACCTAAAATTGAAATAGTTAAGCCTGCGCCAGGTTCAGATAATTTAATTGTCACATCATCAAAAATTGAGATTGCCTGAAAAACTGAAACTAAATTGTGGTAACCATCTGACTCTTTTGGCCCAACAGATAGCTGAAGGTTGACCTTTGCAGGTACGCGCACGGTCACACTTTTTACAGGCATGCGGTGACCCTATAACTGCTGTTAGAAAATGTCAGGTGCAACGGCTGCTATCTGACAAAAAGATTTCACTTCAAGGGCTTCGCCTCGCAAAGTTGGATCAATGCCAGCCCGAATCAAGATTTCTTCTGCGGCAGATGATGAGCCGTAGAGGCTAGAAAGGGCTGATCTGAGCATCTTTCTGCGCTGAGCAAAGGCGGCATCGATAATTGTGAAAACCTTTTCTCGCATTTCCTCGCTGCCCGCAGTTTCGCGACGCGTGAAACCAACTAACTTTGAATCAACATTAGGTGCTGGCCAGAAGAT
>JBIIZP010000083.1:0-4161 GCA_044346215.1 Candidatus Planktophila sp. | reverse complement strand
CCCGTTGCCTTTGCTCGTGTTCGCCAATGGATCTCGCAAGGTGATTTCGATTTATTGCACCTTCACGAACCAGCTATTCCTTCAATCTCGCTTTTGGCGTGCTGGGCCGCAGATGGGCCAATGGTCGGAACTTTCCATGCTGCTGCAAAGCGTCAGAAAATCATTTTTGCAATTGGACCAATACTTGAACCAGCGATCGAAAAGTTGTCGGCACGGATCGCCGTATCAGAAGCGGCTCGCTTAACGCTGACAGATCACTTAGATACTGACGCGGTAATCATCCCTAATGGAATTTATGCCAATCGCTATACGGATGGAAAATCCTTAGAGAAATGGTCTGGAAATACGATTGGTTTCATCGGCAGATTCGAAGAGCCTCGTAAAGGTCTAAGCGTTTTAGTTGATGCGCTGCCTGTGATTTCCCGTTTCGCACCTGATGTAAAGGTATTTGTGGCAGGTCCTGGCAATCCTGAGGAAGTCATCGAAAGTATCGATCCTCAACTGCGTCAACGATTTGAATTTCTAGGAAAGATTTCCGAATCAGAAAAAGCGGACTTCATGTCTTCTGTAGCGGTCTACGTAGCACCAAATACAGGCGGTGAATCATTTGGAATCATTCTGGCTGAAGCTCTTGCTGGCGGTGCATGCGTGATCGCAAGTGACATTCCAGCCTTTGATGATTTGTTGGGTCAGGGAGAGTTCGGAGCGCTATTTGAGTCGGAAAGCTCAACCGACCTTGCGAAAGTTGTCATTGATCTCTTGCGGGATCAAGCTAAAAGAAAAGAGTTATCTAATCGCGGTAAAGAGCGAGCAAAGATTTTTGATTGGACAGTTGTAGCAGAACAGATCTTTTCTGTTTATGAAATGTCTATCGTGGGAAGTCAAAAAGTCCGCTTGGCATCTGACACACGACCTTGGAATAGATTCTTAAGTAAGGAGGAGAAGCAATGACACCTTGGCTGCTTTCAGCGCTTCTGCTCCTGCTTACCCTGTGGTACTTGTCCTTCACTGCAACTCGCTTGGATAGGCTGCATCACCGTGTGGAAACTAGTTGGGCAAATTTAGATGTGCTGCTTCAAAAACGTGCCGCAGTAGCCTTAGAGATTGCACACAGCGATATCGCCGATCCTGCCTCGTCAATGCTGCTGACCGCTGCTGCATATCAAGCGCGAGATGCAAATATACAAAGTAGGTCGCAAGCAGAAAGCGGTTTATCGGGGGCACTTGGTTTACTTCTGGAGGATTCTCAACATCTAACCACTGCAGCTGACAGTGAATTATTGACTGAGTTATCTGGTCTAACGGACAAAATTAGAGTTGCTATTGCAATACACACCGATGCTGTAGCCAGAACACAAATGGTGCGCAGTAAGTTTATTGTGCGACTTTTCCGCCTTGCAGGCACAGCCCCCTTACCGATCACTTATGAATTCGAATCTGATGTTCTCTAAAAAAACTTCCGCATTATTTCTGGCATCAGTGCTCATTCTTACCGGGTGCTCAGCGGTTTCAGAGTTGTTACCCGAAAAGAAGGCAACCAGCGTTCTGAGCGGTAGGGAAGGAATCGACGGACAACTCCTGGCTGTGAAAATAGATGATACGAATGCAGCACATCCACAAATTGGTTTAGAGGATGCCGAAATTGTTTACATCGAGCAGGTTGAAGCTGGATTAACTCGATTGGCGGCAATCTACTCAACGGTTATTCCCCAAAGAATTGGGCCCGTACGTAGTGCGCGAATTTCAGATATTGACATTTTAAACCAGTTCGGTCGCGTAGCTTTTGCATATAGCGGAGCACAGCGAAAGTTACTACCTGTAATCGCGGCTGCTAACCTGCAAGATCTGGGAGCCCAACGTGAGAGTCCAACGATTTACACGACCGATCCAAACAGAAATCGACCCTATGCGATGGTGCTTCGGGCAGATTTGTTAATGCAAAAAATTAAAGAAAAAAATTTACCCGTAGATGTCGCCAAAAATGTTGGTTTTGTTTTTGGTGACCTGCCCGAAGGTGGAAAAGCAGTTCAGCAAGTTGTCATGAATTGGCCCGCTGCATCATATTCTGCAGACTGGTCGTCGGAAGAGTCTCGCTGGCACCTGTCCCATAACGGCAAATTGAATCTGGCAGACAGTGGAGTGGTACTTGGTCCAACAACACTTGTTATCCAAATGGTAAAGATTTCGCCATCGGAGTACGGCGACAAATTTGGCGGAGTAACTCCTTTGTCTGAAACTGTCGGTACCGGTAAGGCCTACGTGCTTCGAAATGGTGAAGTATTCTTCGCCACATGGAATCGAGCCTCTCCTGAATCAGGTACAACTTTCACATTAGGTGATGGCCCTAAAATGCACTTTGCACCGGGTCAGATTTGGGTGGCATTAACCGATCGTGAGCCTGAATTCACGTGGCGCAGTGTTGAAAAGACGAAGTAGGATTGGGCTCTATCTTTCGATTGAAGCGGAGTACTAAATCATGGCTGAAGTAACTGGCACCGGCCGCGTAAAGCGCGGAATGGCGGAAATGCTTAAAGGTGGCGTCATCATGGATGTCGTCAACGCCGAACAAGCAAAGATTGCCGAAGATGCTGGTGCGGTTGCAGTGATGGCGCTTGAGCGTGTGCCTGCAGATATTCGTGCTCAAGGCGGAGTTGCTCGTATGTCAGATCCTGACATGATTGAAAAAATCCAAGCCGCGGTTTCAATTCCGGTTATGGCAAAAGCACGTATCGGGCATTTTGTTGAAGCCCGTGTCCTTGAATCACTGGGTGTGGACTACATCGATGAATCAGAAGTACTAACTCCAGCTGATTATGTAAACCACATTGATAAGTTTGATTTCACTGTGCCCTTTGTTTGTGGCGCAACCAATCTTGGCGAAGCGCTTCGCCGCATCAATGAAGGCGCTGCGATGATTCGCTCTAAGGGCGAAGCAGGCACGGGCGATGTTTCAAATGCAATGCAGCACATGCGAATGATCGGTGGAGAAATTCGTCGCCTTTCCTCACTTCGTGAAGATGAGCTTTATGTTGCAGCTAAGGAGCTTCAAGCTCCTTATGATTTGGTGAAAGAAGTTGCCCAAACCGGAAAACTTCCTGTAGTTCTTTTCACAGCTGGCGGGATTGCTACTCCGGCCGATGCAGCTTTGATGATGAGCATGGGGGCAGATGGAGTCTTTATTGGTTCAGGAATTTTCAAATCTGGAAATCCTGCCCAACGTGCTGCGGCATGTGTAAAGGCGACAACTTTTTGGGATGATGCAAAGGTTGTTGCTGATGCATCACGTGGTCTTGGTGAAGCAATGGTTGGAATTAACGTTGCCGATCTGCCAGCCCCGCACCGTCTTTCAGAACGCGGTTGGTAACGACGGCTGTAAATGAAGGTTGGAGTATTAGCCTTACAAGGTGATGTGCGCGAGCACATTCAGGCCTTACTAGCGTGTGGCGTTGAAGCCGTAGCTGTTAGACGCGCAGAAGAAATTGAAAGCGTCGATGCTCTGGTTTTACCTGGGGGAGAGTCAACAACTATTGCTCAATTGGCTGAAGTATTTGGCATCTTTGAACTCATCAAAAATAAGATCAAAAATGGCATGCCGGTATACGGATCATGCGCCGGAATGATTTTACTGGCGGATCAAATCCTTGATGCAAAAGAGGGTCAAAAAAGTTTTGGTGGATTAGACATCTCTGTTAGACGAAATGCGTTCGGACGCCAGGTAGATTCATTTGAATCAGATATCGCATTCAATGATGGTTCGGCGCAATTGATCCGGGCGGTTTTTATCCGCGCCCCATGGGTTGAAAAAGTCTCCGATTCAGTTCAAGTTTTAGCATCAGTTGATACACACCCTGTTGCTGTTCGCTCGGAAACCGCACTTGCAACATCATTTCACCCTGAATTAACTGGCGATCACCGAATCCATCGGTATTTCATTGAGCAGGTAGCCCGTCCAGCACTTCTAAAGGTAAAGTAACCCAATAATTAGAAGTTTGAACTTTAGCTAGGTGAGGTGAAGCCATGTCAGGCCATTCCAAGTGGGCTACGACTAAGCACAAGAAGGCGATTATCGATAGTCGTCGTGCAAAAGTATTTGCTAAGCAGATTCGTGCAATAGAAGTTGCCGCACGAAATGGTGGCGCTGATATGGATGGCAACCCAACA
>JBIIZP010000082.1:0-4205 GCA_044346215.1 Candidatus Planktophila sp. | reverse complement strand
GGTGAAATAGGAGTCGAGTACACCGCTTCTGGTGTTCCCTGCTGAATGATCTGGCCATCGCGCATAACAGCCACAACGTCGGCTGAAACTAAAGCTTCTTCACGGTCGTGTGTCACCAAGATTGCAGTGGTATTGCTCTTGTGCAGCAGATCAATAACATCGGCGCATAGATCACCGCGCAGTGCTGCATCTAGTGCCGAAAATGGTTCATCAAGTAAAACAATTGCTGGTTTGATGGCAAGAGCGCGAGCAAGTGCCACACGAGTTTGCTGTCCGCCAGATAGTTGATTAGGCATGCGGTTTTCAAACCCTTGCAGGCCAATCAGGTTCAACATTTCCTTATTTGTCTGGCGGATCTGATCTTTAGTAAAAACAGAGCGATCTAAACCAAAAGCAATGTTGTCGGCCACAGACAGGTGAGGAAATAACGCACTTTCTTGTGGGACATAACCGATCTTGCGCTTATGTGATGGCATGACAAGTGATGACAAGGAAACAAGCTGCTTACCAAAGCGAATCGTTCCATCAGATGGTTGGATCAAGCCGGCGATACTGCGCAGCAGCGTTGTCTTGCCACAACCAGACGGTCCTAGCAGCGCTGCGATCTGACCTTCAGCCAAAGAGAATGAAAGGTCGTTCAGAATTAACTTTTGGCCAAGGGAAACTTTTAGGTGGGAAATCTCAAGTGAACTCACTTTTCGCCCCCTCCTCTTTCAATTCCATAAATTGTTTCTTGAATAAATGTTCGATCTTCTTTATCTGGGCGGCTCAATAAAAAGGTTGGTAGCGCCGCGATTAGAACTAAGATTAATGCATAGGGTGCGGCCTCGTTAAATCGATTGATAGATGCAGCAGACCAGATCTGTGTGGCCAAGGTGTCAAAGCCTGTTGGGCGAAGCATCAAGGTGGCTGGCAGTTCTTTCATTGCGGTGAGAAATACCAACATTGTGCCAAGACCAATGCCAGGTGCTGCAATAGGGGCCACAACCTTTTTGATAACCATCCATTGGTTCATCCCAAGAGTTGATGCAACATCCTTCACACTTGTTGGAACGCGTGACAATGAAGAGCTCATGCTGGCAACTGATTTTGCAAGGAATAACAGGGCATAGGCAAAGGCCAGTAAAAATGTTGTTTGATACAAAGCGCCAAGTTTTGAACCAATTGAAACCACCGCTAAACCAACGACGACTCCTGGCAATCCATGGCCCACAGTGATGATGCGTTGGGCAATAGTGCCAACGCGGGTTGAGCCGCCAGAAAGGACAATGCCTAGGGGAGCAGACATAACCAAAGCAATTAGTGCACCAAGTGCTGCGACAGAAATTGTTGAAATCGATGCTGTGAAGAGATCTGCCCAATCAATTGCTACCTGGTTGCCTAAGAATCTAGAGATTAAGACGTAGAAGGGGATAACTACTGCGTTAATGGCATAGATGCCAACCGTTGCGATCACTGCAAAACGCATCCAGGTGTTGTTAATAAGAGAGTTCTTAGTTGAATACACCTTTACGACACTTGAATCTGGGGTCTGGCGCTTGATCTTTTCATCAGCTAGAACAACGATGGTTGAAAAAGCGATCAGGACAAAAGAGATAACCGCCGCTGCGCTGCGATCATAGGAAGCGCGATACATATTTTGAATCGTGACAGTTAGGGTCTCAACGTTTAAAAGTGAAACCGCACCGAAATCACTGATTGTGTATAGAGCGGCTAGCAATGCTCCGGCGCTGATATGACCCTTTACTTGAGGAAAAACAACTCGTCTAAATGTTTGCATCGGGGTTAAGCCCAAAGAGCGAGCAACTTCAATCTGCGAAGAATCAACGGTGCGCAGCCCTGACAAGGTTGCCAAAATGACATAGGGCAAAGTTGTAATCGACAAAATAAATCCTGCGGCAAAGAAACCAGAAAATTCTGGAACTAAAGCGATCCAGGTATAGGTAAAAACATATGAAGGAATTGCTAAAGGCAGAACAGCAGGGATGATCAATAAGCGACGAAATGGCAGGCGCACAAAGTGAAGCCCTGTTGCCATTGCAACCCCCATGACAACAGTTGTTACAACGACACACAAAACGAGTGCTGATGTTGTTGCCAGAACTTCCAGAGTCTTTGGACGAAGCAACAGTTGGGCGGTTTCACCCAAAGGCTTTTGGCTAGCTCGAACAAGTAAATAACCAATAGGAATCAGGGCTAAAGCAGCAACAATCCCGACAGCACCGCTGAGCACACCGCGGACAGCGCGTTGATTACGCGCACTTTGCGACAGTGCAACCTTGGTGCTTTCGGGGAAAGTTGTTGGCATTTTTACAGCAGTCCAACCTCAATGAGTAAGTCCTGAGTCACCTTGATGTTTCTCAGAGCGTTTAAATCAACAGCTGGTGCTCCAATTTGATCCAGCGTTGGCACATCGGTTGGCGCAACTGCATCAGGCAGAAGTGAGTATTCATGGGTATCTGATACAAACTTTGCTTGTGTTGGTGCACTTGTTAAGAAGTTAATCAAATCTTCGGCCGCTGCATACTTCTTGCTCGATGCAAGGACGCCAGCACCTGAAACGTTGATCAGGTTTCCGAGATCACCTGTTGCAAAGAAGCCATTCTTTACATTGATTGCTCGGCCAAGAGCTTCACTTACTTCCCAGATGTAATAGTGGTTAACAAGACCAATTGAAATCTCGCCCTTATCGATTGCTTCAACGATGGCGCTGTTCTTTGGATAAATTTTTACGCCATTTGCTTGCAAACCTTTAAGCCATGATTTTGCAAAATCTGCGCCCTTGCTTTCAATTAACGCAGTTACGAAAGCTTGGAAGGATGCATTAGTGGGTGCAATACCAACTTGGTTTTTGTATTCAGGCTTTGTTAAATCAGCAACGGATTGCGGCAACACCTTTACGCGATCTGGTGCATATGCAAAGACGCGAGCGCGACCTGTTACACCCACCCAGTTGCGATTTACCGCAACATATTGGGCAGGAATTGCTGATGCAACCGCGTCATTTAACTGTGTAAATAAACCAGCCTCGGCAACTGCGCCAAGTGAGCCAGCATCCTGTGCCAAAAATAGATCGGCAGGTGAATTGCTTCCTTCTTCAAGAATTTGAGCTGCAAGTTCGGCTGAATCTCCATAACGGATATTCAGTTTGATTCCTGACTGGGCTTCCCATTGGGCAAAAAATGGTGCGATCAACTCTTCAGATCGGCCCGAATAAACAGTGAGCTCGGTGACATCGCTGGCTTGCTCATCAGAGGATGAACACCCTGTAAGGATGGTTGCGAAAAGGGCAACAACAGCAAGAAATGCGTACTTCTTCTTCAGGGACATCGATCCGCTCTCGGTTAGGTATCTACCGAAAGACTCTAGGGCAATGCTCGTATTTACGCAACATTAGTGTTGCGTAAATACGAGCATTAGCGAACAGAACGGATAACCGCGGTGACCTTTCCTAAGATCTCGCAGTTGTTGCCATCGATGGGTGCAAACTCATCATTAGCTGGAAGCAGCCAAATATGCCCATTTTTACGTGAGAAAGTCTTAACCGTTGCTTCGCCATCGATCATCGCCGCAACGATTTCGCCGTTATTGCAATCCTTTTGAGAACGGATAACGACGTAGTCGCCATCGCAAATAGCTGCGTTAATCATTGATTCGCCAACGACCTTGAGCATAAATAGCTCACCGCCGCCTACAAGGGATTCTGGAAGCGGGAAGGTCTCTTCCACTGATTGCTCGGCGGTAATTGGCCCACCGGCTGCGATGCGACCTACAAGAGGGATGTAGCGGGTGGCATCAACTGGAGTTGAGTTTTCCGCGGTCTTTTCATCTGGCATCAAAACTTCTAGAGCGCGGCCACGGGTTGGGTCGCGGCGGATGAAGCCCTTCTTTTCCAGGGCTTCTAGCTGGTACTTGACCGAGGCAGGGGAAGTCAGGCCGGCGACAACGCCGATCTCGCGCATTGAAGGGGGATAACCGTTGGTTTCAAGGGCATCCTTGATTGCGCCAAGGATCTTGAGCTGGCGGGCGGTTAAACCGTGCGCGCCTGCTGGGCCATCTGGAAGTTCAGTCACGCTTGATGTCTCTGATTTCTTTGCCATGGCTAAAGGATGACACAGCTTTGGAAAAAATTCAAACACCTGTTCGAAAAAATGTTGCATTTGTCAGTGGTGGGGTGTTTAATTGTCTTATTCGAACAACTGTTC
>JBIIZP010000081.1:0-4206 GCA_044346215.1 Candidatus Planktophila sp. | reverse complement strand
TGATCTTTGATTCAATGATCATAACCAAGCGGCAAATTCTCCAACTTGCTCGAGTTCCAGAACTGCTTGTCTTCTCAACAATTCAGCCGGTGATGTTTGTGCTTTTGTTCCGCTATGTCTTTGGTGGCTCGATCGATACCGGCCAACCAGGTGGATATGTTCAGCTACTGATGCCCGGAATCTTTGTTCAGACAGTTGCTTTCACCTTGGCATCAACAGCTGTGGGTCTGGCTGAAGATATGAAGAAGGGTCTGATTGATCGCTTTAGATCTCTTCCGATCTCACGGGGCGCAGTCATTATTGGCCGCACATTCGGTGATGCGCTGCTTAATATTTTGGTACTAATTGTTATGGCACTTGCTGGCTTTGCAGTTGGCTGGCGCCCGACTTCAGGAATCCTGCAGACAACCCTTGCTTTCCTATTTCTCTTTATGTTTGGTTACGCGCTTTCATGGATCGGAATTTTGGTTGGCTTGTCAGTCAAAGAAGCCCGCACAGTTCAAAGCGTCGGTTTCTTGGTGACTTTCCCGCTTACTTTCTTATCAAATGCTTTTGCGCCAACTACAGGAATGCCTAGAGCCTTGCAGTACTTTGCTGAATGGAATCCAGTCTCAACGATGGTTGCGGCCTGTCGTCAATTGTTTGGTTTGGAAAATGAGTTTGGAGCTACGGCAAATTCATGGCCAAGCCAGTACCCGCTAGCGACTTCGCTGCTCTATATGGTTATTTTGATGGCAATCTTTATTCCATTGAGTATTCGAAAGTACAACAACTACTCAAACTGATTTAGAGATAGAACTCAGCGGCGACAATTTCAACAGAGATTTCGCGGCCGTTTGGTGCTGTGTAAGAAACCTTCGCGCCAATATCTTGGCCAAGAACTGCAGCACCAAGTGGAGATTTTTCGCTGTAAACATCAAGATCTCCGGATGAAATTTCGCGAGATCCAATTAAAAACTTCATTTCATCGCCAGCAATAATTGCGGTAACGACCATTCCTGCGCCAACTTTTCCATCCGCGCTGGCTGGCGGAGTTCCGATGTGAGCGTTTTCCAGCATTTGCTTGAGTTGGCGAATACGCGCTTCCATCTTTCCCTGCTCATCACGAGCTGCGTGGTAACCACCGTTTTCCTTTAAGTCACCTTCGGCACGTGCTGCTTCAATTTTTGCTGTGACCTCTTTGCGACCTGGACCTTCAAGCTGGGTCAGCTCAGCACGCAAGCGATCTGCGGCTTCTTGGGTTAACCATGTCTGTGTCATAAGGGGTAACGGTACTGGCTACTTACTTGGCGCGACAACTGGATACATCGGCATTGACCGCTTCGCTACGCGTAGGAACTTCAGTGACCAGTTCAACCTTAGATTTTCCTGCAGGAATCTCGTGATCAATCTGCCCAACAATATTTTTATCAAAGTCACGAGCAATCAGGGTGCACACGACCATTTGATTGCTGTCCTGTCTTTCAATGAAATATCGCACCGATGCCGTGCGGTCATCAGTAATTGTGAAAGAGACAAGCTGAGATCGAAGCGGAGGATTGGAGTGATACAGCGCTGACCACATCAGCCAACCAATTCCGAGAATGCCGACAATAAGGGCTATCACCGGCCAGCGTGTGGCTTTGGCAACGCCGTATCGCTCTTCGTAGTTGAACGGCTTTTCGCTTTGCATGACATGATTATCGCATGGAACAAGAAGAAATCTTCATGGGATCTGCTGGCTCCCTTACGGTCGGTATTTTGCTGATAGCCGTGGTCTTTTTGATGCGCAGTTTTTACAAGCGCTTCATGGGCGTAGATCGAAGCGATGACTCAACCGAATAATCTTCTTACAAAGATTTTTCAAGGCGTTGCCGTACTAGCGATTGCAGCACTCTTTGTTGGATTAGGTTTTTGGCAGCTTCAACGCGCTGGCGATTTAAAGGAAAGCTTAAAAGTTGCTCGAACAATTGATACAGAAGTTGTTACCTTGCAATCAGTTGCACAACCTCGCCAATCCCTAGGGGAACAAGCATTTAACAGAACAGTTTCTTTCACCGGAAAATACATTGCAAATTTCAGAGCCCCCAATCAAGTTGATGGAAATGGCGTAGTCGATGATTGGGAAGTTGCACTTGCCCAAGTTGATGAGCGATCAGCAATTCTGGTTGTTCGGGGGTTATGGTCTGAACGTTTGCTCAATCCAGAAATTCAGCAATCAATGAATATTGATATCGAAGGGGTGTTAGTTGCAAGCCAATTCGCAGATCGCGCCGACAACGTTCCCGGGATTATTTCCAGACTAGATAGCGCAGTTGTTGTCGGACTGACCGATTTGGATTTGTATGATGGCTACATCCAGGTCCGCGCCGAATCTGTTCGGGGTACCGAGCTAGAACGCACCCGAATTACTGAAGAGAAGATCAACCCCAAAATCCCTGGCTACTACTGGCAGCACATTTCTTATGTGGTCATTTGGTGGCTCATGACCGCAGTGGTGCTGTATCTACCCTTTTATCGCCGTAGAGTTACCCCATGAGCAGCTCAGTCAAGAGATTTAGATTCATGGCCATAATCGCCGGCATCATGTCCATCTTGTTGTGGTTTGTAGATCTGCCCGTGGTGTACCTATTTGATAATCCAGATTGGAAGGCCGCAGTTGCGTGGATTCCATTTGTTCATGGATGGATTTACGCCGTCTATGTGCTTGTTGCCCTGCAGTTTTCAGTGAAAGCCCACTGGCCACTAAGAAAGATCATCTGGCTCATCTTGGCCGGCACACTTCCATTTGCATCAATTGCCGCGGAGCGCAGAGTTGTTCGACAGTATTCGTGATTTAGTTAAATCTCTGATCTACCCACTGTACGAGTGGCGTCTGATTCGAGCTCTAGATTTTTCAAAGACCCCGCAGCACGTTGGCGTCATTCTTGATGGAAACCGGCGCTGGGCGAAATCTAATCCGACCAGCAATGATCCCCATGGCCATAAAGCTGGGGCAAACAAGATCATTGATTTTCTGGGCTGGTGCGATGATGCCCAAGTTAAGGTCGTAACGCTGTGGTTGCTATCAACTGATAATTTCAAGCGCTCGCAAGAAGAAATCGACGAGTTGCTAAAGATTATTGGAAACACCGTGGATGAACTTGCCGCCACCGGTCGCTGGAATATCAAGGCGGTTGGTGCGTTAGATCTGCTGCCACCATGGCTTGAAGAAAAACTGAGTTCCTTAAAGCCGATTCGAAATGACGGGGTTGAAGTCAATGTGGCCATTAGTTATGGCGGTCGCCGCGAAATTGTTGATGCGGTGAAGAACTACTTGACCGAAGAAGAAGCTGCCGGCCATTCCATTAAGGATGCCCAAGAGAAGTTAACCGCCGAAGATATTTCAAAATTTTTATACACCGCAGGTCAACCCGATCCCGAACTATTGATCCGCACCTCTGGTGAGCAACGCCTTGGGGGCTTCTTGTTATGGCAAAGCGCTTTATCCGAGTTCTACTTTTGCGAGGCGTATTGGCCAGATTTCCGCCATCTAGATTTTCTTCGTGCATTGCGTTCTTACTCTGTGAGACAACGTCGCTTCGGTTCATAAATCGCAAACAAGAATTTACCCAGTTCTATCGCGTGTCTGCACAAAATTCATTGCTGACCGTTCTACCTTTTATTTGTCCGAAGCACACCCGACGATCACAATTAAATCTAGGAGTAAGCATTGGCTGCTAAGGGTCAAAAAGCTAAGAAAACCTTTGTTTTAGATACCAGTGTTTTGCTCGCAGACCCCGGGGCGCTCTATAGATTTGCCGAACATGAAGTCATCATTCCGATCGCAGTTATCGGAGAGCTTGAAACCAAACGAGATCACCCTGAATTGGGCTACTTTGCCCGTGCTGCCCTTCGCGCATTAGATGATCTGCGCCTCTCCCATGGTCGCCTTGATAAAGCGCTGACTATTACGCCAGAAGGTGGAACCCTTTCAGTCGAACTCAATCACACTGATCTTTCGACCTTGCCTCATGGATTCCTTCGAGATGGCACCAATGATTCACGAATCCTTGCTATCGCTAAAAACTTAATGTCTGATGGAAAAGATGTCGTCCTTGTAACTAAGGATCTGCCACTTCGCGTCAAAGCATCATCCGTCGGAGTTGAGGCCCAAGAGTATTTGGCCGAGCTTGTCTCCAATAGCGGTTGGACCGGAATCGAAGAGCTAGATGTCAGCCACAGTGT
>JBIIZP010000080.1:0-4209 GCA_044346215.1 Candidatus Planktophila sp. | reverse complement strand
GAACGCAACCTTTGTTGCTTTTGGTGCAACTCGTCGCCCTAACGCAAAAGCAGCAGATGATGTTTTACTTGGTGCGCTCCGCGATAGCGGGGCACCTGCTGTCACTCTGGTTGCAAAAGCATTTGACCGCCATGTTGATCTAGCGCTTAAGACAAGCTTGGATGAAAACCTGGCCATGGTTCGGGACTCTGTTACTCACTTAATTCAAGAAGGCCAACGTGTTTTTCTAGATGCAGAGCACTTCTTTGATGGCTATCGCAGCAATCGTGCCTATGCTCTTGAAGTAGTTCGAGTAGCCGCAGAAGCCGGTGCAGATGTAATTGCACTGTGCGATACCAATGGTGGAATGTTGCCGGATGAAATCTCGCAGATTGTGCATGATGTTTTAACTGCAAGTAGCGCACGACTTGGTATTCATTGCCACAATGACACAGGTTGCGCGGTAGCAAACTCCATGGCCGCAGTTGCAGCCGGTGCTACTCATGTCCAGGGAACTTTAAATGGCTACGGTGAGCGCACCGGTAACGCGGATTTAGTAACAATCATCGCCAACCTTGAGTTAAAGAAGCAGCAACTAGTTTTACCAGCAAATGCTTTACAAGAGGCATTTAGAATTTCACATGCAGTAGCTGAAATTACAAATGTTGCACCTAGTTCTCGCCAACCTTACGTTGGTGTCTCAGCATTTGCCCATAAAGCAGGATTGCATGCAAGTGCAATCAAAGTTGATCCATCCCTTTACCAACATGAGAATCCAGCATCTGTGGGAAATGACATGCGTATGTTGGTCTCTGACATGGCAGGTCGCGCTTCAATTGAATTGAAGTCACAAGAGCTCGGCGTAGATCTTGGGGGAGACAAGGAACTAATTGGTCGCATCGTTGATCGTGTCAAGGAAATGGAAGCAAGAGGGTTTACTTTTGAAGCAGCAGATGCCTCCTTTGAATTACTTGTTCATGAAGAGATATCAGGGAAGCGGCCATCATTTTTCACAATCAACCATTGGGTTACATCAGTCGAGCGTGCCGTTGATCAATCAATTACTACAAAGGCTGAAGTGACTGTGACTGCCAGCGGACAAGAGATCACTTGCAATGGCGAAGGTAATGGTCCGGTGAATGCATTTGATAATGCCCTGCGCTCAGGACTACTAAAGTTGTATCCAGAGCTATCCTCCTTAGAACTTACAGATTACAAAGTGCGCATCCTCGAAGGTCGCTTAGGAACAGGTGCGGTAACCCGTGTTTTAGTTGAAACCACTGATGGCAAGGGTGAATGGAACACCGTGGGTGTTCATGAAAATGTCATCGCCGCATCAGCCATGGCGTTAGAAGATGCCGTTACCTTCGGCCTTATGCGTCAGGGACGTAAGCCCGAGTAAACTGCTCACGTGAGCGAAAACTATGAAAAGCTAATTGCGGCTTTTACTCGCCACCTAGAGGTTGAACGAAACCTTTCTAGTCATACGATTCGAGCATACCTAGGGGATCTTGAATCATTAGTCGCACATCTTGAAGCAATCGGTGTTTCTGATATTTCCCAATTAGAGCTTGTCCACTTGCGTTCTTGGCTTGCCAACCAGCAAGTCAAAGGCGGGGCCCGGACCACATTGTCACGTCGCGCAGTTTCGGTCAGGTTGTTTACTAAATGGGCGGTCAAAAACAAATATTTAGCTAAAGATGTTGCCGCAACCCTTGCCACACCTAAAGGACACCGAACTCTGCCTGATGTTTTGGAAATTGCAGATGCCCAGGTTGCGATGGATTCTCTTGCTACTAGAGCGGCAGAGGAGCAAACCCCGATTTCTTTGCGAGATGTAGCGATGGTTGAAGTTTTGTACGCATCTGGTGCTCGCGTTGCAGAATTATGCGGTTTAGATCTTTCCGATATTGATTATGTCCGCCAGACTATACGTGTTCTTGGTAAGGGAAATAAAGAGCGCACAATCCCTCTGGGTAATCCTGCGATGCGCGCTCTTGAGGCTTGGTTGAAAGATGGAAGAGATTCTTTGAAGAACTCTCTGTCTGGCTCGGCTGTTTTTCTGGGTGCTCGCGGAAAGCGTATTGACCAACGTACAGTTCGCACTGTTGTATACAACGCATTGCAGGCAATAGAAGGAATTGAACGTATGGGTCCACATGCATTGCGACATTCTGCAGCAACACATTTGCTTGAAGGTGGCGCAGACCTTCGTACAGTTCAAGAAATCTTGGGCCATGCTTCATTAGCTACAACTCAGATTTACACACATGTATCAACTGAACGTTTGCAGAAAGCGTTCAAGCAGGCGCACCCACGAGCATGAGGGCATCATTGGTTGTTATTCCAACTTATAACGAAGCTGAAAGCATCTCCAAAATTCTTGACGGCTTAAAAAATCTTGATGTTGATGTCCTAGTAATTGATGATGGTTCACCTGATGGCACAGCAGACATTGTGCGAGCTCGAAATGTTGAGGTCATTGAGCGCGCGGGTAAGCAGGGTTTAGGTAGTGCCTATCGCACAGGGTTTTCAATCGGGCTTGAACGTGGGTATACCTACATTATTGAAATGGATGCTGACGGATCTCACCAAATCAAAGATTTGGAAAAAATGATGGAGTGGATCGGAACCAGTGATCTCTTGATTGGCTCCCGGTGGGTTGCAGATGGAGCGATCGAAAATTGGAGCAAGTTCCGGGAGCACTTGTCTAAATCTGCCAATAGATATGCAAATTTGCTGTTGTCCCTTGGCGTTAAGGACACAACATCAGGTTTTCGAATCTATACAACGGAGCTTTTGAAGAAGATGGAGATCTCAACAATTCGAAGCGAGGGGTACTGCTTCCAAATTGAAATGACCCGCAGAGCTATTACTCGTGGGGGCTCAATTGATGAAGTGCCGATCACCTTTATTGAAAGGGCGCATGGCAAGAGCAAGATGTCCTTTGCGATCGCCCTAGAAGCGGTCCTTCGAATCACCGCTTGGGGAGCCTTACGCCTAATTGGGCGGTAATTTCGGTATCTGCGCTCAGGTAAGATTTTCCCTGCACCATCCTTCGGGCTGGTGACATCTCAGCACTGCCTGATCCATTTCTAGTTGGCCCTGCCTAATAGATATGAATCGGTGAATCATCTCGGTCCGTTAATTCGGTGGATGAATCTCAGTGCGACGGGCCTAACAAATTGTTTGGCCATAAACCGAGCGGGTTTTACCTCTGCATACGCAGATAAAACCTAAGAAGGAGTATGCCGTCATGGCAGTTGTAACAATGCGAGAGCTCCTCGACAGCGGAGTCCACTTCGGACACCAGACTCGTCGATGGAACCCAAAGATGAAGCGCTTTATTTTCACAGAGCGCAATGGCATCTACATCATCGACATCCAGCAATCACTTGCACTTATCGATTCAGCGTATGAATTTGTTAAGGACACAGTTGCTAAGGGTGGCCACGTTTTGTTCGTTGGAACAAAGAAGCAAGCGCACATGCCGATCATCAATCACGCAGCACGCGTTGGAATGCCAACAGTGACTGAGCGTTGGTTGGGCGGAATGCTTACTAACTTCCCAACTGTGTACAAGCGTATTCAGCGCTTGAAGGAGCTAGAAGCTCTAGAAGAGAAGAACGATCTACTTCTAACTAAGAAGGAACTCCTTGTTCTACGCCGCGAACGCGAAAAACTATTTAAGAACCTTGACGGTATCCGCAACATGACCAAGTTGCCTTCAGCAATTTGGGTTGTAGATACAAAGAAGGAACACCTTGCAGTTCAGGAAGCCAAGAAGCTTGGTATTCCAGTTATCGCAATCTTGGATACAAACTGCGATCCAGACGAAGTTGATTACAAGATTCCGGGTAACGATGATGCAATCCGTTCAATTGACTTGCTGACACGTGTTATCACCGATGCAATTGCAGCTGGCCTTAAGGCACGTTCTGCAAATGTAAAGGAAGAAGCAAAGTCAGATGCTCCAGCAGCTGTTGCCGAAGGAGAGCCATTGGCTGATTGGGAGAAAGAAATTCTCGATGCACCAGTTGCAGCCCCAGTAACCGACGCACCAGCAACACCGGAGGCATAAATTGGCTAACTACACAGCTGAAGATGTAAAGAAGCTCCGTGAAGCAACTGCAGCGGGAATGCTTGATTGCAAGAAGGCTTTAGATGAGGCAGATGGTGACTACAACAAGGCACTAGACCTTATTCGCGTTAAGGGCCTTAAGGGCATCA
>JBIIZP010000079.1:0-4215 GCA_044346215.1 Candidatus Planktophila sp. | reverse complement strand
TGTATGCAATGTATGACGCTGGTTATCGCCCAGATAAGGGTTATTACAAGTCTTCTCGCATCGTCGGTGATGTTATGGGTAATTACCACCCACATGGTGACACCGCGATTTACGACTCCGTTGTTCGTTTAGCCCAGCATTGGTCGCTTCGCTACTTACTAATTGATGGAAACGGAAACTTCGGTTCTCCAGGTAATGATCCAGCCGCAGCGATGCGTTATACCGAAGCTCGTTTATCTCCGATTGCCATGGAGATGATGCGAGATATCGATGAAGACACCGTTAACTTTATTCCTAACTATGATGGCCGTTCACAAGAGCCAACCGTTTTACCAAGTCGCCTACCAAACCTTTTAGTTAATGGTTCTGCAGGTATTGCGGTTGGAATGGCAACTAATATTCCCCCACATAATCTGCGTGAAATTGGTGAAGCAGTTATTTTTTCTCTTGAAAACCCAGAGATGAAACAAGATGAATTACTTAATAACTTAATCAAGATTGTGAAAGGCCCAGATTTTCCTACTAAAGCTTTAATTGTTGGTCGCACTGGAATCGAAGAGGCTTACCGCACAGGTCGTGGTTCAATCACAATGCGCGCCGTTGTTCAGGTTGAAGAGATCAATAAGCGCACCTGTCTTGTTATTAGTGAACTTCCATATCAGGTAAATCCAGACAATCTTGCATTAAAGATTGCAGAGCTTGTTAAAGACGGAAAAATTAAAGGAATCGCAGATGTTCGCGATGAAGGAAATGAGCGTTTAGGTCAACGTCTAGTAATTGTCTTGCAGCAATCAGCAATTCCAAAGGTAGTTCTTAACAACCTTTACAAGCAGACACAATTACAGGACACATTCGGTGCAAACATGCTGGCACTTGTCGATGGAGTGCCACGCACATTGCGTCTTGATGAATTCATTCGTTACTACATCGAACACCAAGTTGAAGTAATTGTTCGCCGCACTAAGTACCGCTTAGCTGAAAAAGAAAAGCGCGCACATATCTTGCAGGGTTATCTCAAGGCACTGGACGCACTTGATGCGGTTATCGCTTTAATTCGTGCATCAACAACTCCTGAAGAAGCCCGAACAGGTTTGATGAAGCTGCTCTCTGTCGATGAAATTCAAGCTAACGCTATTTTAGATATGCAGTTGCGTCGTATCGCAGCGTTGGAGCGCCAGAAGATTAACGATGAATACGACGGTTTAATGGCTGACATCGTGGAACTGAATAAGATCCTGGTAAGCCCTGAAAAACAACGCGAAATTGTTAAGACAGAGCTCGCCGATTTAGTTGCAAAATATGGCGATGAGCGACGCACACAAATCATTGCAAGTGAAGGTGATTTCAGCGCGGAAGATTTAATTCCAGATCAAGATGTTGTAGTAACTATTACCCGTGGCGGATACTCAAAACGCACCATGGCTGATCTTTACCGATCACAACGCCGTGGTGGCCGTGGCGTAAAAGGTGCGGCGTTAAAGGAAGATGATGTTGTAGATCATTTCTTTGTTGCCTCTACCCATGATTGGTTGTTGTTCTTTACAAACCAGGGTCGCGTGTATCGCGCGAAGGTTCATGAATTGCCAGATGCAGGCCGTGATGCTCGCGGACAACATGTTGCAAACCTGATGGCATTTAAGCCAGACGAGAAAATTGCAGAAGTATTGTCATTAAAGGATTACACAATTTCTCCATACCTAGTACTTGCAACCCGTAATGGTTTAGTGAAGAAGACGCCTTTAAGTGAATATGACTCACCACGCACTGGTGGATTAATCGCAATCACATTAAAGCCGGGAGATGAAGTTGTATCTGCATCTTTGATCAATACCGATGATGAACTTCTTTTAGTTTCAACAAAAGGAATGTCATTGCGATTTACTGCTGATGATGAATCACTTCGTTCAATGGGGCGTTCAACAAGTGGTGTTATTGGAATGAAGTTCCGCGCAGGGGATGATTTATTGACTATGGCTCGTGTTAACACTGATCTTGCAAAGGACTCGTTTGTTTTTACAGCTACCGATGGAGGTTATGGAAAGAAAACCCCAATCGATGAGTATCGATTACAGGGTCGCGGAGGAATTGGAATTAAAGCTGCCAAGATCGATGAGAATTCACGAGGATCCCTTGTTAGCGCATTGGTTATTCGTGACGAGGATGAGATCCTTGCGATCACTTCCTCCGGAACAGTCATGAGAACCCCTGCAGCTGAGGTTCGCCAGACTGGACGCGACAGCATGGGTGTTCGTTTAGTTAACCTCGATGAAGGTGTGAGCCTGTTATCGGTGACCAAGAACGGCGAAGATGAGATTTCCACGAAAAGTTAGTATGGTTCGCATCCTGAGTTAATAGGTAGCTAACGCTCGTTTTGGGAGTTAGTGAAGTTCAAGGTAATCTTGGCACTTCGCGCAATAAAGAGAAATCTTGTTGCGGGCCCATAGCTCAGCCTGGTTAGAGCGCTTCCCTGATAAGGAAGAGGTCGGTGGTTCAAGTCCACCTGGGCCCACCCGTTCTAATACGGGGACCTAGCTCAATTGGTAGAGCACCGCCTTTGCAAGGCGGGGGTTAGGGGTTCGATTCCCCTGGTCTCCACAGTAGTTTTCTTGAGTTGAATTCTGATTTCTAAATGGTGCTTAAATACTCCGCCACCTTGAAGTACACAGGAATTCCAATGATCAGGTTGAATGGAAATGTAACTCCGATACTCGACATCAATGCGACTGTTGCATTGGCTTTAGGCAAAGCAACACTTACCGCCGCCGGTGCTGCAATATAAGAAGCGCTCGCACACAAAACTCCAAAAACCGTCGCCCCACCAACTGAGAGTCCAATCAACTCTCCAATCGCTACACCGGCAACACCAACAGTTAATGGAAATAAAAGACCAAAAGCAATTAAAGGCTTTCCAACTTTTCGGACCTCTGAAAAGTTAAACCCTGCCAAGTAACCAAGGTGAAGTAGAAACAACACTAAGAAGCCACTAAGTAGCCCGCCAAAAAATGGATTAACTTTGTCATAACCTTCATTGGTTGATACCGCACCAATAAACAAACCACCGCATAACAACAAAACAGTTTTTCCCAATAAAACCTCTTTTAACGTTTCACTCCACTTAACCTCTGAACCAGGTGTTCTTGAGCCCAAATAGATTCCAACTATCAAACCAGGGATCTCCATCAGTGTGAGCAGAGCTGGTGCAAAACCTTCCACAAAGATTGAATTACTTTCTAAAAACAGTAGCGCTGCCGAGAAAGTAACCAATGAAGTGGAACCGTAATGTGCAGCAATAGAACCTCTATCAACGACCGACAATGTCTTGATTAACTTCAAGGAAAGATAAGCAAAGACAGGGATCAATGCACCAGCAATAACAGTTGTCAGCGCCGGGGCAAGAACTTCTTCCAAAGTCACACTCCTTAAAGAGTGACCGCCTTTAAGTCCAATACCCAACAAGAGATAGATCGAAAGAAACTGATAGATCTGCTCAGGAACCCGCACATCGCTTTTAACGCGAGCGGCAAGGAAACCGAAGGCGAAAGCAAGCACGCCCACTGAGGAAAGATTCGAAAATGCCAGATCCCATGAATTCATAAGAAAAGAATACATGAAGTTGAATTCATGAGTCAAATCTCATGTATAATTGAACCATGGCAACAACCCAAGCAACATGGACATTTCTCTCAAATCACGGGCATATTCTCGTGCATATCAATCGCAACCCTGATTCTAAAGTAAAAGAGATCGCCGAAGCTGTGGGGATAACAGAGCGAAGCGCACTCTCAATATTGTCAGATCTAGAAACTGGTGGATATATTTCGATTGAAAGAATCGGCCGCAGAAATAGTTATCGTGTCAACACTAATAAAAGTTTTCGCCATCCCATGGAGGCACAACAACCAATTAGCGCACTATTAAGGATATTTTCTAAAAAGTGAGTTTCGTAAAAGCCTAGCTTCAGAGGGAAGTGTTGGCAGTTATTGTCAAACCACATATAGGACAAGGCGCACACAAAGGGATACGAGATCTTCGCACCTTAGAAAAAGCAATCACAGATTCGCGAGATCAATCTGCAGACGGTGAAGCAATCATCGAAAGTGATCTTCGAGCGATGTGTTCACCATCAAGGCAGAAAAATATTTCTGCAGTTGGACTTAAATTGGTTCGACGGTTATCCCATACATGTCCAGAGTGCCAAACACCTGGGTGGGGATT
>JBIIZP010000078.1:0-4235 GCA_044346215.1 Candidatus Planktophila sp. | reverse complement strand
AGAAGGAATACCTTCTTTGTCACGCGCTCGATGGTTCCGTGTAAACCAAATGCAAGACCACTTGCAAAATCAACTAACCGCTTGTGCTCTGATTCATCCATTTCCGTCAGGTTGATGATCACTGGGCTTCCTTGGCGGAAATGCTCACCAATCGTGCGTGCCTCGTTGTAATAACGTGGATGCAAGGTAACGATGCGATCCATCACCGGAAAATCAAGCTGAGGTGCAACCTCGACAACTGGTGACACTGAACCAATACGAGTTTTAATGCGAACATCACTTGTTGGGGGGATTGCTGGAACTTTTGCAGGTGGTGCTTGAGGAGTATCAAATTCAGGATCATCCATCAAACCAAGGTAATTAGCGACACGGCGCATTGCATTAGACATGGATAAAGGTTACCTGTGGGGTGAGCGAGAACCGAGGATTGATGAGCCTACGCGTACATGTGTCGCACCGTGAGATATTGCCGATTGGTAATCACCACTCATGCCGGCTGACAATGAATCCGCCTTGGGAAATCTCCTCAAAAACTCATTACGGATCACTGATAATTGGGAATAAGCAGCTTCGGGCTCCATCTTTTCCGGAGGTACCGACATCAGCCCAGCCAAGGTGTGGCTCTTCGAATTCGACACTAATTCAGCCAATTGATACAGCTGATCCACCCCCACTCCCCCGCGATTGTGAGCGCCGTCGAGTGAAACCTGAAGAAAAATACTTAAGGGATGTGGAGCTACTTTTTCAATAATTTCGAAATGACGAGGATCATCTAAGGAATGAATCACCGACGCCCAGGATGTTATTGACTTCAATTTATTGCCCTGAATCTGGCCTTGAAAATGCCAATTGCCTGCCACAAGTGCAGACTTCTCAGCTCCTTCGGCATCACGGTTTTCGCCAAACTCTTTGATTCCTTGTTGCTTGAGAATTTTAACATCACTGACCGGAAAAGTTTTTGTGACAGCGATCAAGGTAACCGGGTGCGATGCAACGGCAGCAATATTTGCGCGAACAGTCTGCAAATTTTGCTCAATCTCTTCGATTCGATTCATAGTGCAATTACCCCCGCAAATCGTCCCGTTGGATTTTGACGACGGTGTGAAAAGTACCTTTCATCTTCGAATGTACAAATTGTCGATGCTTCATATGTGACACCCGCAGAGACTAAATCCGAAATCAAGGCTTTAGGAAGGTCAAGACCCGGAGTTCCTTTACGAGTCGTGGCGTATGCGCGAGGGCAGTCTGCCATTACATTTTGCTGCATCTGAAATGGAACTTCATAACAACCGCCACAAATTGAAGGGCCTAAAACCGCGTGGATTTCTATTGCGCCTAAAGATCGCATCACATGTATGGCCTTGAGCCCGATGCGATTTACTAAACCTGCGCGGCCAACATGGATGGCACCGACTGCTTCTTTCGAGACAAGCAATAACGGAATGCAATCAGCAACCATAACTACTAGAGGAAGATTCGGTGTAGTGGTGATTAGACCATCACAGGTAGGAATCTCAAGAGTTAATGCATCAATAACTTCTATGTGATCTCCATGAACTTGATTCATGAATTGGGCAGAACCAATCTTTTTTCGATTGGAATTAACTACTGCTGGGTCATCACCAACATGTAGCGCCAAATTCAATGATTCATAAACGCCAAGGCTTTCGCCTCCGCGTCGATCGGTAAAAAAATGAGGCAAAGCCTTACTTCATGAAGTCAGGGACGTCGATCTCATCCTCTGCAACTAGCTCTTCAAAGGTCACGCGACGCTTTGGAGTTTCATTGTCGAGATCAAGTGCAACCGAGATCGGATCATTCGATGCGATTGGATCTGCAATGCCGCCAAGAGTTGCTGCATCGATAACTGGTGTGGCCACCTTCTTTGGTGCCCCACCTTCGAATCCTGCAGCTACAACGGTAATGCGAACCTCATCGCCGAGAGCATCATCAATAGTTGTTCCGAAGATGAACTTGGCATTTGGATGAACCGCTGACTGAACAAGTTCGCACGCCTCATTAACTTCGAAGAGACCAAGATCTGATCCACCGGAGACAGAAAGGAGTACACCCATAGCTCCATCGATTGATGCCTCAAGCAGTGGACTAGAAATAGCTAACTCAGCTGCGCGAAGTGCACGGTTTTCTCCGCGAGCAGAACCGATACCCATCAACGCTGAACCTGCACCGGACATAACAGCCTTAACATCTGCAAAGTCTAGATTAATCAAACCAGGTTGCGTAATGATTTCTGTGATTCCCTGAACTCCAGAAAGTAATACTTGGTCTGCGCTTTTGAAAGCATCTGCCAAAGTAATTGTGCGATCTGAAATTGCTAGCAAGCGGTCATTCGGAATAACAATTAAAGTATCTACTTCTGCGCGCAACGCTTCGATGCCGACATCTGCTTGCGCTGAACGAAGTTTTGCTTCAAAAGAAAATGGTCGAGTTACTACACCAATAGTTAATGCGCCAATATCTTTTGCAATCTTTGCCACAACAGGTGCCGCGCCAGTTCCTGTTCCGCCACCTTCACCTGCAGTTACAAAAACCATATCTGCACCGCGCAAAATTTCTTCAATGTCATCTGCATGATCAAGTGCAGCTTCGCGACCCTTATCTGGATCCATTCCTGCACCTAGACCGCGTGTTGTCTTTCGACCAATATCTAATTTCACATCCGCATCACTCATTAACAAATGTTGTGCATCTGTATTAATTGCTATGAACTCGACGCCTTTGAGACCGACATCGATCATTCGATTAATAGCGTTAACTCCACCGCCACCAATGCCGACAACTTTGATGACCGCTAAATAATTCTGTGGTGAAGCCACTTTTATCCTCCTTATGAACCATAAACCTCAACTTGAGGCTTACAATTCAATACTTTTCGATAAGGCGAACCTAAAGCGCGCGAGGGTGATTATCAAACACCGACATGAATTTATTAAAGTGTCGCAAAAATTCTATTTTTGTAAATTACTTAACGATTGGTGCAATTGGTGCCGAAACATCGACTCGCTTTATATCTGCATTTTCAGGAAGAGTAATCAAAGCCCTATAAACCTTTAGTTTTAACTCATTTTCTGAGTTACTTCCCCAACGAATTTCAATATCTTTGCCATTATTTTGAGTGATCAAAACCAGAGCTCCGGTACTGCGAACCTTTACAACCGTCAAGGAAGACTTGAGCTCCTCAGGTAACTGCGTTAGAAACTCGACACCTTTTTTTGCAGCTTCCAGGTTTGCCGCTTGTATCTGAATCAACCCCCCAGGTCGTATGCCTTGAGGTACAAAACTTGAAGCGCTCGAATCAATCACTTTATTTTCAAAAGTAGCAATTGGTATGCGCGATGTAAGTTCTACAACAACTTTTCCATTGATCCAATTTCTGGATATTTCAGCGGACTTAACCCAGTCAAGTTTTTCCAACTCGGTCGCCATCGCCCGTGGCTCTACACGGGCCAACTTCTGACCTTTAACTATTCCAGTATTTAAGGGGCGATTGCTTCCGATTACTTCTACTGAAGAGACGGTAAACAAATTTGAATATCCCAACACATATGTAGCCCCCGCTAATAAAGCCAGTACTAATCCAGCAATCAAAGAGCGTTTCATTTATCCAAAGCGCCTAGCTAAACCTTCAACAATAATTGGGGCCAGAGAACTGACATCTCCTGCACCTAGAGTCATGATGACATCGCCAGGTTGGGCGTCGGCGATAACTGAATCAGTGACCTCTACAAAATTCGGAATGTACTCGCCCTTGCTCATCTTTGAAGTAATGATTTTTGAGTTAACTCCCTCAATAGGCTTTTCACTTGCTGCATAGACTTCAAGAACTATTGCACGATCAGCAGCATTGAGTTCAGCGGCAAATTGCTCGGCGAAAGCTTTAGTTCGGGAATATCGATGAGGTTGGAAAATCACAATCAACCGGCCAGCATCTGCATAACGTCGCGCAGCTTCAAGAGTGACATGGATTTCTGTTGGATGATGTCCGTAATCATCAATGACGCGAATGCCGTGAACTGTTCCTTTTACTTCAAACCTACGGCCTGTGCCCCGAAAGTTACCTAAGCCAGTTAACAGTTCAGCAGGGGGAAATCCCAGTTTCAGGGCTGTTGCAAGAACGCCTGCAGCGTTTAAAAGATTGTGATGGCCAGGTACTTGAAGTTCAATATGACCAACGCTTTTACCCTTCCAAATGGCCCGAGCGCGAGAGCCCATCG
>JBIIZP010000077.1:0-4244 GCA_044346215.1 Candidatus Planktophila sp. | reverse complement strand
TCTGGACTAAGACGGCCACGGTATTTCCGTGACAGGAGGGTTAAATTCCTTACTACCTAAGGAAAACCTAAGGGAATAAGAGGCCTAAGGGTAGGCCTTGGAGCCCTCAAATAGTAAATCGAGCAGTCTGCTGTGCGTATTTCGAGCCTGCAGTGCCCGGCGGGCCAGGACAGCCATCAGATAGATGGTGCCGCCGATCCGCAGCAGGGTCAGGATGGCAAATGGGGTTGGGCCCAGGCCAAATTTGGCATCGGTGACTTGTGCCAGGTGCTGCCAAATTGCGATGTGATAAATCAATTCAGTTGCTTGCCATAACCAAAACGCGTGCAGATCTTTTGTATTTGTCAGCGCAATAACAGCTAGTGGTGTTAGCCATAAAACATATTGCGGTGAATACACCTTGCTGGCAAGCATGACAGCTGCAGTAACAAAAAAGGCGATCGATGCAAGTGTCGGTGTGTACTTAATTTCAAATAACAAAATCGCAATTGTCGTCAGAGCAATCAGTAACAACAAAATTGACAGCCAGTTCAAGTTTGTGAAATTGATTCCTAATTGTTGTAAGGCTAACCAGATGGAACCCCAATCTGGTCCGCGCTCAAGATTGAGTTTGTAAAAGCGCCACCAACCTGTTGGAGTAGTTGCAGCAAATGGAAGATTGATTAATAACCAGGTCCCAAAGGTAATAGCTGTGTACTTGATCGCTTCTTTAATTTTGTTCTCGCGCCAGAAGATAAAAACAATTGGAATAAGCAAAAAGATCGGTAAAAACTTGGTAGAGATTGATACACCCATCAATAGGGCGCTGTACAAAAATTGTTTACGATCAAACCAATAGATCGCCAGCATCATTGTTGCAATCGCCCACAAATCCCAATTTATAAATAGGGATGCAATCATCGCTGGTGCTACAGGTACAAGGTATGCAAACTCTGGCCGTATCTTTCTCACCACTAATACTGTGGCGATAAACAACAGAATTAAGAAGAAAATATTAATGTTGAAATAAGAAACGGGAGAGTTAGCCGCGAAAGAGGTTACATACATAACCATTGCGGTAATGACTGGGTATTCCACGCTGTTGTCATCACTTGCAAAGGGCCACTGATTTGTACTTAGCCCTCGTGCTTCAAAAAGTGCGGGAAGGTCGCTATAACAAGCGTGAACATATTGATCTGGCGTTGCCCAGCCAGTGTTTGCGCAGTGGCTAAATTTCGCGACTGAAAGCAGTGATGCCAACAATGCAAGGGCAATGAGTGCTCTAGCCTTTAACAAATTGGACTGGTTCATTAATCTTTAGGTACCTGAACTCCGCCCGATGTCATAACAACTGGCTCTAGCCCACCAATATTGGATGGTGCTGGGAAATCCAAAATTGGTTCACCCTTTAGTGCGCCCTTCATAAACTGGGTCCAGATGCGCGCAGGGAAAGAACCACCAGTAAGGGATGTCATTCCACCAATTCCATTAAGGGATTGGGTCGCGTTATCGCGGAAGAATGAAACTGATGCTGCGATCTGCGGTGTGTAGGCACTAAACCAAGCAGATGCATTTGATTGTGACGTTCCGGTTTTTCCTGCAACTGGGCGACCTAATGCAAGTGCCGCAGCACCAGTACCGCCAAGGATCGTTCCCTTAAGTGCATAGGTTAGATCTGCCATTACCTCTTTGCTAAATGCTTCTTCAGTTTGAGGTGTTGCTTCATAGAGAACACCTTTGTTTGGACCAAATACTTGAGTTACGAGGAAAGGCTTTGACTTAATTCCTTGGGCAGCAAAGGTTGCGTATGCATTTGCAACATCGATTACATGTGGGCTCGATGTTCCAAGAACAACGGATGGGGTTGGCATCATCGCAACACTTTCCGGAATACCTGCGCGGCGTGCAACATCGACAACTTTGTCTGGACCAACCTTGATTCCAAGTGGAACAAAGATGGTGTTAATAGAACGCTTTGTAGCTTCCATTAAGCTAACTTGACCGAAACCATTGTTTCCATAGTTTGAAACAATGTAAGGCTTGCCTAAATCATCAAAAGTTTGCGGTGAATCACCGTTCCATATAGAAGTAAGAGGAATTCCTTGCTCAAGCCCTGCAACTAAAGCGAATGCTTTAAATGTAGAACCAGCTTGTGTGATTGATTGTGTTGCATCATTTAATTGACGCTCTAGATAATCACGACCACCATAAAGTGCAAGTATTTCTCCGGTTCCAGGGCGAATTGCAACTAGACCAATACGAAGATCGGCTGGGGCGTTTGCTGGATAAAACTTATTGACGGCATCGACAGCAGATTGCTGAGCCTTTTGATCCAAAGTTGTTTTAATTACAAGCCCACCAACTAGTAATTGATCTTGGCTAAATCCAAGTTTTGCTAACTCTTTTTGGACGGCTTCGACGATGTGGCCCTTCGGACCACTGAGCTGACCAGAAGTTGAACGTGGCGCAACAGCTGGAAGTTTCATCTTCTCGGCATCTTCTTCTTCAAGCCAGCCAGCTTCAATCATGTTGTTTTTTGTGTACTCGAATCGATTAGCAAGGCGCTCGGCGTTACCTTCTCTAAACACTGGGTCGTATAAGCCTGGCGAGCGCAAAATGGATGCGATCACTATCGCTTGTGAATTAGTGAGCTGATCGACGTTGCGATTGAAATATTGCTGCGATGCGGTCATGACGCCGTATGAGCCGCGACCAAAGTAAATTGTATTCAAGTAACTTTCAAAAATTTGATCTTTTGATAGTTGATTTTCTAATTTGATTGCAATTACAAGTTCTCGGACTTTTCGCTGAATCGTTCGGCTGGGGGTCAAAAAGGCGGTCTTGGCGTACTGCTGTGTAATTGTTGATCCGCCTTGCAAAGAGCCACCACGTAAATTATTAATCACAGCGCGTGCGATGCCGGTAATTGAAAAGGCTTTGTTTGAATAAAAATTGCGATCTTCGGCGGCAAGAACTGCGTAACGCACATTGAGGGGAATCTTTGCAAGTGGAACAATTTGTCGATTCTGTGTTCCAACGCGGCCAATTTCTTCACCGTTTGAGTACTGAATAATTGTTGATTGGCTGTTTACATATGCGTTGGGATCTGGAATATCGACGGTGAAATATGCAAGGGCAAACAAGACTGAGCCTGCAACAAATCCAAAGCCGCCAAGGAATACCGCAGCTCTAATCAGTAATTTACGGGCCATTTGGCAATGCTATCCCTTGGCGTAATCCTCATCCTCCAAGGTCCGCATTTTGCGGGGGGCTTTTCGCTCGATTCCATCACCCAAGATGTACGAGGCACATAGGTGATTCCATGAACAGTTCTTGCAGACCTCGACGATGTAGACGGTGAACTCGCCAAATTCGCGTTCCATCTCCACTAATTCGTGGGGAGTCTTAATGCGCCCTGAGTATTGGCCTAGTTGTTCGCCAAAGGTGTAGCGCAGTTCAACTAGCTCTTCCTTTTTACATACTGGGCAGTTGCGATTAACGGTGTCACCGTGCCATTTGGCGGCGCGCATTAAATATGGATCAGCATCGCAGGCGTCAACTGTTCCACGAAACAGGGCTATCAAGGTAGCGCGCTTGTCGAGTGAATAATCGATGAATGATCGCTGCGATTTCATTAAGGAGAAGAATAATCCTAAATTCAGGGATACGCTCTTTCTTATGAGTTTCGCTGGGTTGATTCGACATCCGCGACTTTCCAGGCTTTTGGCTGTTCGATGGACAGGGCAGATGACCGATGGTGTCTTTCAAAGTGCACTTGCTTCCTTTGTTTTGTTTTCTCCAGAACGTCAGGCAAATGCCTTAAGTGCTGCAATTGGTTTTGCTGTTGTTTTATTGCCGTATTCAATAGTTGGACCGTTTGTTGGAACGATTCTGGATCGTGTTTCACGTCAACGCGCTTTATTTTTTGCCAACCTTGCTCGCAGTGCAAACTTATTAGTGGTCGCAGCATTTGTTTTTAGTGGAGCTACAGGAGTTGCATTAACCGCCGTTGTGTTGATTGCTTTTGGAATCAATCGTTTAATTCTTGCGGCCTTGTCTGCAGGTTTGCCTTTATTAATTGATTCCAAGTCATTGATTACGGCAAATGCAATTGCAGTAACTGGCGGCACTGTCTTGGTAGTTATTGGTGGGGGAATCGGTGTCGGTGTTCGAGCACTAGTTGATGGTGCCGCTCTGGCAGATCAAGCAGATTCCTTGCTGATTCTTTTAGCCGCTGGCGGTTATCTCACTGCAGCACTTCTTTC
>JBIIZP010000012.1:0-14149 GCA_044346215.1 Candidatus Planktophila sp. | reverse complement strand
CTGGGTTATGAGCCCAGCGAGCTACCGAGCTGCTCCACCCCGCGTCGGTAGTGCAATCTTATGCGCACCAATAGATAAAGACCAAATCCATGCGATTGCCCGCATGAACTTGGCCTTTATCTTTCTAATTACTTTTTACTTCTGCTATCTGTTTTGCGCATTGATTGCTGCATCAAGTGCAGACTTCAAACGCTTTTGTGCTCTGTCATATGCTGCAAAATCGCCCTTTGCAAGTGCGGCGAGACCATCTGCATATGCCTGCTTTGCACTAGCTAATGAGTTAGCAAGTGAAGAGTTTGTAGTTGTTCCATCTGAAGTAGTTCCACCTGAAGTAGTTCCACTTGTAGTTCCGCCTGCAGCGGTTCCGGAGTTTCCACCGAATACCTGATCAAGAGCGCCCTTTAATGTGTCGTCATATCCAATTTGATCTCCGAAGGAAACAAGTACCTTCTGAAGCAAAGGATAAGCAGCAGTGTTTGAAGTCGCTCTTACATATACAGGTTGTACATACAAGAGACCTCCACCGACTGGAAGGGTAAGCAGATTGCCGAGTACAACATCAGAGCCACCACGACGAAGTAGTGACAAAGAGTTTGCAACTTCAGGTTTTGCTTCGAAGTTAGACGCTACCTGGGAAGGACCCGCAATATTTGTATTACGAGGCAATTGCAGAACTGTCATCTTTCCGTAATCAGGACCCGGGTCAGAGTTCACAACTGCAAAGGCTGAAAGGTTTTCACGACCACCACGTGGAACAAATGGAGTAGTCAATGAGAATGCAGGCTTCTGTGATCCTGGCATCTGAAGAGTTAAGTAATAAGGAGGCTGCGCAGATGCGTTAGCTCCAAATGTTGATGGATCTCTAGGTACGCGCCAGAAATCCTGTCCACCGTAGAAAGCTTCAGCTGTCCTCACGTGATACGAACTAAGAATGTCACGTTGAACCCTAAAGAGATCTTCTGGGTAGCGGATGTGCTCTAGCAGCTGGGCTGACATCTCACTCTTTGGCGTAATGGAATTAGGGAAAGCCTTAGACCAAGTCTTTAGAACTGGATCTTTTTCATCCCACTCGTACAAGGTGACAGTTCCATTGTATGCATCAACCGTTGCCTTTACTGAGTTACGGATGTAGTTAACTGTCCGATTTCGCTGAGTAGCGATAGTTGTAGAGTTTGGAATATCTGCAATTACATTTGAAAGAACGCTCTGGCGTGAATAAGGGTAGCCAGCACTTGTTGTAAAGCCATCAATAATCCACATGATTTTTCCATCAACCAGGGCTGGGTATGGATCTCCATCAAGGGTCAACCATGGAGCAACCTTTGCAACACGATCACGAGGATTACGTTCAAAGAGAATCTTTGAATCCTTGTTAATTAGGTTTGAGAGAAGAATTCTCTGCTCCTGATACTTCAAGGCAAAGATAGCTTTGTTGAGCAATGAACCAACTGGAACTCCACCTGAACCTGTATAGGTGTAGTTACGCTGTCCATTAGGTGATGTGTCATCTGGGTAATCAAACTCAACAGGTGTATCGGTCTTTACTCCACCAATGATTGAGTAATTTGGAACGTTTTCACCGAAATAAACACGTGGTTCAAACTTTCCTAGTGCACCTGTTGGTGGAAGATCTCCAACTGCAAACTTTGGTTTTCCATCTAGATCTCGATCATTTCCATACGCTGCTACAAGTCCAAAACCATGTGTGTACACAAGGTGATCGTTAATCCAGTTACGTGATGGGTTTCCATCAATATTCAACTCACGGACAGCAATAATTACATCTCGCTTTACGCCATCTACTGTGTAGCGATCAACATCTAATGACTCTGGGAAGCTGTAATACGGGCGAATCTGCTGCAGTTGTCTGAAGGTTGCAGACAAAACATTTGGATCCATCAAACGAATATTGGCAATTGTTGCAGCATCATCTGCAAGCTGGCCAGTGTTTGTAGCGACCGTAGCTTGATAATCTTTGATATCTACATCGTCGATGCCATATGCAGCGCGGGTCGCGTCAATATTTCGCTGAATAAACGGAGCTTCCTTTGAAGACTCACTTGGCTTTACCTGGAACTGCTGAATCGCACCTGGGTAAAGACCTGCGATCAATACTGAGGAAACAACCAATAGCGCTGTTCCTGCTGCAGGCAAAACCCATGAGCGGCGGACAATATTTGCAAAGAATAGAAGTGAACAGACAATTGCGATTCCGGCAAGGATCGCCTTTGCAGGCAAAACTGCATTGACATCTGTGTATGTAAGACCCGTAATCAAACGGCTCTCTTTTAACGCTAGCGCGTAGCGATCAAACCAGTACGCAACCGCCTTAAGCAGAACAACTATTCCTAGAAGTACTGAAAGTTGGACGCGAGCTGCAACTGTTGTGCGATCCTCTTGAACTTGAAGACGAATTCCACCGTAAAGGTAGTGCACGGCAACAGAAGCAAGGATTGCAAGAATCGCAGTTGAGATTCCCCATGAAATCAAGGTCTGCCAGAACGGTAGACGGAATGCAAAGAATGAAATGTCCATGTTGAACTGTGGATCTGTAACACCAAATGGAGTTGAGTTCTTGAACAACAACCAAGTGCTCCACATTTGCGATCCAGCAGTGCCTGCAAAGTAGAACAGCGCGATGCTTAAACCAATAATCAGTGGGCGACGAATTGGTTCAACTTGTGAACGGTAGCGTTCTAGGTTGTCTGCCTCTACTGTCATAGGTACATACAGCGGACGTCGCTTGTATGCCAACAGTACATTGAAAATCACAATGACAGATGTCAGCAAACCCGAAACAACAAAGAGCGTTGCCTTTGTTGTCAGAATTGTTGACCAGGTGTTTGTGAAGTTAACAGATTTAAACCACAACCAATCAGCATAGAAACCGCTTAGTGCTGTAAAGAGAACACCGATTGCTACAAGAATTCCAACTGTTATTGCCAGTGGACTCTTGCCGCCTTTGAATTGGAAGGATGGGCGTTGAAACTGGGGGTTATTCGTCATGGGGCAAAGTTAGCGCAAGGGGAATTACGCCACCAATTAGGCGTTCTCTTTAGGGGCTTGGAAAGGTGAATGATTCCTGAGAGCCAAATTTTTACTCCGTTATTGGGGGGATCGAGCAGGTCTTTCTTCCTTTAGCCCTTAGATCGCTCCAAATAGCTAATTGCCTGCGCCAAGGTGGCAACGGTTACAACCCTGATGCCTTCGGGGACGTTACTGATCTCTTGGGCGTTATCTACGGGAGCAAAGAAAACGGTAGCTCCCACTTTTTGGGCAGACATAATTTTTTCGTTGATCCCACCGATTGGGCCAACAATTCCCCGGGCAGTGATTGTTCCAGTGCCTGCGATATGTCGTTTTTGGAGCAGATCTTTTTCAGTTAACAATTCAACTAATCCAATTGCAAATACGAGTCCACCACTTGGGCCACCGGTTTCACCAGTCTTGAAAACAATCTTTTTTGTATCAAGTAGGTTGGCACGTTCAATTCCTTGTGACTTTGTTTCAGCCATGATCTCTGGATGTGATTGCAAATAGTTAACTGCAGCAATAATCGCCGTATCTTGCGATTTAACCATGTCCTCTTTGGCTTGCTTGCTCTCTTCTTCGCTTGAAGTGCCTGGGGGATAGATAGCAGATTTTGGATATACGGCGCGATCGCCACTAATCCATGAATACACAAGCTCTGGTCCAAAAATCCATGTATCTGGATTAGTCACTCTGATTGACATTAAATCAATACGACCTGAAGCCGGATAGTTTGTTAACCCTTTAAAAGTGATAACACCTTTAAAAATATTTTGTGCCTCACCCGGCAAAACAATTGCAAATGGAAGCGGTGCAAGGGTTGCTAATGCAAAGAAGATTCCTAGAGTTGCAGTAACTAATCGAGGAAGTCTAGAAAATCGCATCATCTTCAGGTCAATTGATTTCGCGCTAGTTAATGCTTGACCTAGTTGGAAGAACCAGCATCGTTATCAGCATCACGAGCTTGGGAATCGCGCAGAGAATCCTGAAAGCGCTGAAACTGTCCAACAGAGCGTTGTGTTTCTTGCTGAAATTTTCCTTGAAACTTTGTAACCCATAGTACGTAGCCGAGAGCACCAATAAGTCCAGCCGCGGGAACTACCCACCAGATTAAAGCTGCAAAGGCGTTGGACATGAGCCCAGCCTACTGGTTGTCACTGCCCGACGCTGACCGGGTCGGGAAACAGCCAACGAGGTGTAAATCACCGAGGAATAGAAAAGAGTGCGAAGTTGTTCTAACACTGGGAGGATTGATCCATGACACCTTTTGGCTTCACACCAGGAAACTCAGATGACTCAAACGAGCCAGTTGATTTTGCTGCGATGATGCAACAGATGCAACAACAGATTCAAGAACAATTCTCAAAGCTGGGAATAAATGCGACAGGTCTTGGTGGCTCGACTGAAGCCTTGCCAAAAAATCTTGTGCGCGACACCGCCAAGAAGTTTGCAACCGCTCAAGGTTCAGCACCTATTGGAGCAAACGATGTTTCCGATGTTGAACAAGCTATTTCTATTGCAGAGCTATGGCTAAACGATGCAACTTTTTTCCCGCAGTCTCCTAATTCAGGCAGTGTCGCCTTAGCCCGAACTGATTGGGTTGATACAACTTTGGCGGGTTGGCAAACAACTGTTGAACCGTTAGCTATTGGTTTGTCATCTGCAATTGGTGAATTGCTGAATCAAGCACAAGGCGAGGCTGACCACCAGGAGAATCCTTTCGGTCCCGATAATCCCTTTGGCCAAGGCAATATGCAGATTCCAATTGGAATGATCTCGGCGCTCTTGAACTCTTTTATTGGCTCACTTGTTGCAACCCAGCTGGGCCAGGCTATTGGTGGCTTAGCCGGCAAGGTCACTGGCGCTCATGATGTTGGTTTACCTCTGATTGATGGGGCTTATCCCACCCTTGTTCCACAAAACATTAAGGAATGGGCAACTGACCTTGATATTCCTATGGATGAGATTCGAATCTTCCACGCGCTGCGTGAAGCGGCAATTGCGCGATTGTTTGCCCACAATCCTTGGCTAGTTTCATACATCCGCACCGCAATCACTGATTATGGCAAGGGAATCAACATTGATATGGAAGCGATTCAAGAACAGGCACAGCAAGCACTTGAATCAGGTAATGGCTTTGATCCTTCAAACCCTGAGAGTTTTTCTATCGCGCTTAACAATGGAATTTTCACACCGCAAGAAACTCCAGCGCAGCGTGCAGCGCTCACGAAATTAGAAACAGCACTTGCATTAATTGATGGTTGGAGCGAAGAAGTTGTGGCACTTGCTGCAGGAGATCGACTTCCTAATATTGCCGCTCTTCAAGAGACTTTGCGTAGAGGTCGCGCAACATCTGCTCCAGCACAGCAACTCTTTTCATCGCTATTTGGTTTGCAAGTTTCACCACGTCTTGCACGAGAAGCATCTGCATTTTGGAAGCAGGTTCGTGAGATAAAAGATGTTGAAGCTCGTGATCGAATCTGGAGTGGAATTCTTCCAACCGCCGATGATCTGTTAACACCTGAGAGCTTTTTGAAGAGTTTAGAAGTCCCAGACGATTTATCAGGATTGCTCTAAGAATAGAAAAGCGAACTCCCCGGTCACTTGCTCTAAATCAGCCTTCCCCTTGCTGATGTAGAACTGTTATCCGAGGAGTTCGTAGTCGTAAAGTAAGTCTTTCTTGGCGGTTTATCAAATAAGCACCACATTGACAAAGGGTATTTTTCTCCGATAGTGAAGATTTCTTGGGCGGCAATATCGCTTAATTAGCGATCTCAAAATGTGGTGAAAGCCATCTCTGCGGAGCAATATGAAAAAGAAATCGCGTCATCAATTACCCAATCTCTCAAGGTTTAGTTGAGAGATGATTTACTATTTTTCGGTGACCATTCACCAAGATCCGTTTCCAGAAGGCCAAAGCGAAAACTCTCGCGCTTATGTTGAACAGACCTTGGATGGCGAAACTTTGCCAGGAATCTCAGAGGGCGAGATTGTTGTCATCAGATCAACTCGTCGAAAGAAAAACATCTCCGCATATCGCCAAGGCGGCCGCATTGTGGTTTCGATTCCGGCCCGTATGAGCAAGGCTGATGAGCGAGAAATGGTTCCTCAAATGGTGGCCAAGATTCGAGCTCAAGAGGCCGCGGCCACAATGAGCGAAGAAACCCTCCATATTCGAGTTGATGAACTGCTGACCGAGCTTGCCCCCGAGATCACATTGCGCCCATCGGCCATCAATTGGCGTGGAATGCGCGAGCGCTGGGGCTCATGCACCGGCACGGACCGAACAATCAGGATTTCAGACCGGCTCAAGGGCGCTCCCGACTATGTCGTGGACTATGTCCTTTTCCATGAGGCGATCCATCTGCAGTACTTCGACCACGGGCCTGAATTCAAGGCGCTTCTGGCCAGATTCCCTCTTGAGGACCAGGCTGAGGCGTATTTGAGCGGGTATGAGGCGGCCGAGAACGCCCTGACCGCCCCAGAAGCTCTAAAAAAACTCCTAAATAAAGAGGGTTAGATAGGCGTGTTTGAGCGTGATGGCGAGTAATCTCGTACACAACGCCTGCCCCATACGGGGAGCATCCCAATGGGATCGCACGCGTCGATAGGAGGAAGAACATGACAGCAGAGACATACAAAGGTGACGCTTACTGCGTTAAGTGCAAAGAGAAGCGTGAATTCGAGGGAACCGTAAAGGTCTCAGACTCTGGTCGTCGCATGGCACAAGGCATCTGCCCAGTGTGTGGCACCAAGGTCAATCGCATCCTTGGCAAAGCACAGTAATTAAATTTCGTTTCGCGTAAGTGAGCTCTCGTTCACTGACGAACGTCTAGCGTTACGAAAGGCCTTCGCACTATTTCGGTGCGGGGGTCTTTTGCTTGTATCCAATCCCTGTATCTCCAAGATTTCTCTCGGTAATCAAAGCGTGAGGCTCTCCACAGATTTGAAGGGCTCGAAGAGGTAAGGCGCTCGCGATCACCATTGTTGGGCCATGACAACATTTATCGAAAAACAACCAACTACCCAAGTGCATCTGACACTTGCTGAAGAAAATCTCCAGGCCCAGACAGCCCGACCAGAGAGAACTCGTAGGAAGTATGTACGTGGATCACGGCCAGCACGCGTAACCAAAATTTCAATCGAGCAAAACGACACTGAAATTACCTCCGAAGCTAAACCGCGTTTGAAAACTGGCGTGCAGATAAGCGTTCCGATCCCAGAGATAGAAAAATCTCTTACCATCGCTACCGCACATCGAGCAGTTACGATTCACCATCCTGGTGCTCGTGCAATTATTGCAAAATTTGATGGAGAACATAGTGCTCATCAAATTAGTGATGAAGTGAATGCTCCAATCGAAGTAGTTGAAAATGTAATTGTTGAGTTACTAGATGCCCAGTTAGTTGATATCAATAAGTCAAAAGTTAGATTGCACAACCGTTTTCAATCCCACATTGCACAAAGAGCTGCACATACTGAGGATCAAAGTAATGATGCATCTTATCGACAACTTCAACAGCGTATGGTTTCTGAGCTCAGTCAAACCACATGGGTCAAAGGTGTCATTGATGGTGGCGTGGAACTCTTATCGGCACGACAAAGTTTTGGTGTTGAAATATATGGCAGCAATCGTGTTGGAACAATTATCTATAACGGATTGCTAGCAAGTGGAGTTACAAACACGCGATTTTCAATTACTTCGCGTCGTATACAGTCTTCAATTGGCGACTTAGATTTAGGAACAGGAATTCTAAGAACGACTGATTATGGCTTGAATTATGTGGCGCGGATGGAAGAGTTAGCCCGTGAATGGTCGCTTTTTCCAACACCTTCAAAAAATGTAAAGGGAAGCATTGATGCTCCAATTCCCGAAAGAAACTTACGTGTTGTTGTCGGCCATTACCCCGCTGAACTTATTGAACAACTTATGCGGGATGACATGGATCATTTCTTTGTTGGACAGATTGTTGGCGGCGCAGCTTTATGTGGACCACTCGTTGTGCCTGCTAAAACACCGTGCAAGAGCTGCATACAGATAGGTGTAAAAGAGCGGTATGGAATGGAAGATCTAGAACCTGTGAATTTTCAATGTGATGAGCTTCCGGTATCGGTTGGATACCAAGTTGCTGGCGTTGCTACTCAAGCGGTTCTTCAGCTGATCGACACGGGATCCAGCGAATTCATGGGCTCACAGTTGACCTTTGATTACTTATCGCCAGCCCCAGGCGCGCTTACTCGCTTTGCTCGACATCCTAAGTGCCCATGCCAATGGAAATAAATGTGGAGTATCCACAGGGAATTCATTTGTCAATAGCGCGATTTCTATAACAAAGAAAATATCCATGAAAGATCTAACCAACAACATCTTTAACCAACAACATCTTTAACCAACAACATCTTTAACCAACAACATCTTTAACCAACAACATCTTTAACCAACAATATCTTTAACCAACAACATCTTTAACCAACAATATCTTTAACTAACTACTTATATTGAAAGAGGAAAAAATGAGCAAACTCTTAGAACGAGCATTTATCGCCGAGTTAACTTTTCGCCAGAAACTCACAACAACTCAGCAAAACTTTTTTGCGCGACTTAAAGATGAGCGCGGAGATGTGCCAGGGTGGGTACTTGTTGTTTTGATGACAACTGGACTTGTAACCGCGATTTGGACAATTGCAGCTCCACGTTTAACCGAAATTTTGAAGAATTCTCTTGATTCCATGAACAGCATTCGTTAAGTGTTTATAGGTATGCGTGCCCATTTGTCGCGCGAGGATGGAAGCGTTGAAAGTGCATTGGTTCTGATACCCATGCTCTTCCTTTTCCTTATCGGGGCACAAGTAATCGCCGCAACAAATCTACGTAACGCAGATCTAGCAATGGCTCAAGGTGATGCTGCCAAACGCGCGATATCTCAACAGTTTCATCCTGATGATGAGGTTGTAGAGATAGGTGGCGGCATTGAAAAGATTCGTGTTCTCATTACGCATCGCTCAAACAGCGTTTTGCAGCTAGTCCCGGGACTCATTGAAATTTTTGGTGGTGCTCCAAAGACACAAGTTGTTGGCATCTCTGTGATCGAGCCAATCAATGAGTAAGGGATCGAGCCAATCAATAAGCGAGGAATTGAGACAATCAATGAGTAAGGGGTCGAGCCAATCAATGAGTACGGCGGCAACTTTGAGGGTAAAAATCACAATGCACACGCGCCGGGAAGACGGGGGAGCAATAGTCGAATTTGTTGCATTAGCGATTCCTCTCTTTATTCCAATATTTATATATCTGAACAGCTTTTCATCCATTAGCGCAAATGAAGTTATCGCTCGTTCAATGGCACGTGAAGTGCTTAGAGTGTATGTAATCAGTGAGAACGAAGGCGCAGCACGGAATTTGTCTAGTGAAGCAACGCAATTTTTAGCAAGGCAGTGGAATTTGAGTTCGACTGAAATCGCAACCCTTCGAACTCACATGGATTGCTCGCGCATTCCATGTTTAACCGCTAACGGCCGAATCAAGCTAACAATTTCATTCACTGATGATCAGACCCAAAGAGAGGTATCAGCGAGTGCACAGCAGCATCTCAGCCCTTGGCTTTAAGCTGAAACAAAGATTCAAATCTGAGGCTGGATCAATCTCAGTGATTGTGATTGGCCTCTTCGTGATTACAGTTGCTTCCCTGATGGTAATGACTGATGTGTCTTCGATAATCGTTGCTAAACGTTCTTTGGTGCAGGCAACCGAAGCAGCTGCGCAAAGGGGAGTTCACGCACTTGATAAGAGCAAGTATTACCAAGGTAAGGGAAATATGTTTACTGTTCCCTTGGCAATTGCAACGCAAAGAGCGCACCCCGTAATTCCAATCGATTGCATGCGAGGTGGGATTGAGGTTCTGCTAGAACTTAACTCGTGGAGCAATGATGAGTCCGACATGAAGTGGCATCAATTGAAAGGTATTGAATTAACAAATTTTGATTGCGATGGTGCTTCATTAGAGATAAGCACCCGATCTGAGATGAAACTTCCTTTTCAGATTCCATTTTCCAGAACAAATTCAGTGTTTTTAAGGGCTACAGCGGGTACAACAAATAAGGTTCAAGAGGGCTTTTACTTGTTTGGAATTCGGATCAACTAATCATTTTCGACTCGAGTACTCGTAGTTTCGTGGCATTCGCATGCACATCCTTGGTTGGCTATCCTTAAGCCATGGCCGCACGCGAATATCAATTAGAGATCGATGCGATTGATGCAACCCTTGTTTCAATTGAAAAGGTTTTGGATCTACCCAAGCTGCGCAAGCAGGCTGCAGAGTTAGAGGTAGAAGCGGGAGTCCCGAATCTTTGGGATGACCCAGAGGCGGCGCAAAAGATTACGAGCCGTTTATCTCGTGTGCAATCAGAGATCGCAAAGTTATCTGGCCTGCGCCAGCGTGTAGAAGATCTGCCGATCCTGTTTGAACTCACAGCAGGCGAGCCTGGTGGAATTTCAGATGCTGAGAAAGAGTTGGATGCTGTTAAGAAATCCGTCAGCGAACTTGAGGTTCAGACCCTATTAAATGGTGAATACGATGATCGTGATGCTTTGATCACTATTCGTTCCGAAGCCGGTGGCGTAGAAGCTGCTGACTGGGCTGAAATGATCATGCGCATGTATTTGCGCTACTGCGAACGGCATTCGTTTAAGGTGGATGTTCTTGAAACTTCATATGCAGAAGAGGCAGGAATCAAATCAACAACATTTAAAGTTTCTGCACCGTATGCATATGGAACCTTGTCGGTGGAACAAGGAACGCATCGCTTAGTTCGTATTTCACCTTTTGATAGCCAAAGCCGACGTCACACATCATTTGCTGGCGTGGAAGTTGTTCCAGTAGTTGAACAAAGTGATCACATTGAAATTGATGAAAAAGAGATTCGTGTTGATGTGTATCGCTCATCTGGTCCAGGTGGCCAAGGTGTTAACACCACTGACTCTGCAGTGCGATTAACCCATATTCCAACTGGGATTGTGGTCTCGTGCCAAAATGAACGTTCGCAGATTCAAAACAAAGCAACAGCGATGGCTGTATTGCAATCCAAGCTTTTGGAACGTCGTCGCCAAGAAGAGCAAGCAAAGATCAATGCGCTCAAGGGCGATAATTCAGGTTCATGGGGAAATCAGATGCGTTCATATGTTTTGGCCCCATATCAAATGGTGAAGGATCTACGCACCAATTACGAAACCGGAAACACATCAGCTGTATTAAATGGTGAAATCGATGAGTTCATTGAAGCTGGAATTCGTTGGCGCCGTAGTTCGTAGCTGTCCGCCAGAAAGCAATTTTCGAAGGTAAGAATTCAAAGAAATCGCATCTTTGTCTTAACTCTTCTTGCGCTAGCCCCGGATTCGATAAATCTCACATATTTATTACGCTCACGACCCCGCGACATCCAAGAATTTCAGCCCCACTTCCATAAACTAGGCGCAGGTCGAAGGTGGTTCCCCTAACTCCACCCCGCAGATGCAATGGGAGATTCAATGATTCGCTTTGAGAATGTCACCAAGATTTACCCAGGTCAGGAGCGCCCAGCTCTTGATTCTGTAAATCTTGAAATTGTTAAGGGTGAATTCGTTTTCCTTGTCGGTCTTTCAGGTTCAGGCAAGTCAACCTTCTTGCGTTTGGTACTACGCGAAGAGCGTCCAACATCAGGTGCGATCCATGTTGCCGGCAAAGATCTTGGCACATTGTCTAAGCACAAAGTTCCAGAGCTTCGTCGCTCAGTAGGAACTGTTTTCCAGGATTTCCGCTTACTGCCTAATAAGACAATTACAGAAAACGTTGCATTTACCTTGCACGTTCTTGGTTATTCACAAAAAGAGATTAACCGCGAAGTTCCAGAGGTTCTAGAGCTGGTTGGTTTGGAAGATAAGGCAGATCGTTTGCCATCAGAGATTTCAGGTGGAGAGCAACAGCGCGTAGCTATTGCTCGTGCATATGTAAGCCGGCCACCAATTCTTATTGCAGATGAGCCAACAGGAAACCTTGACCCAGCAACTTCTGTGGGAATCATGAAGTTACTTGATCGCATTAATCGCGAAGGCACAACAGTTTTGATGGCAACACACGATGCTGGCATCGTGGATCAGATGCGCAAGCGCGTTATCGAGCTAGATGGTGGACATGTAATCCGCGATCAGGTTCGTGGTGTTTACGGGTACACGGGTTAAGGGCGGGGAGAGAGAAAATGCGCGCACGGTTTCTTTTAAGTGAGGTCCGAATTGGGCTTCGACGTAACTTAACTATGACCTTTGCTGTTGTCGTAACAACAGCTATTTCGTTGTCATTGCTAGGTATAGGGCTTCTTGCAAACGCTCAGGTCGGTGCCATGAAGGATTATTGGTATGACAAGATTGAAGTATCTGTGTTTCTTTGCGGAAATCTTTCAGATTCATCAACCTGTGCCGCTGGTGCAATAACAGCGGATCAGCGTTTATCTATTCAGCAAGATCTGCAAGAGATGAGTGTTGTCGATAGCGTCTTCTATGAATCACGATCAGAAGCATTTGTTCGCTTCCAAGAGCGCTTCAAGGATTCAGCGATTGCTCAAAATGTAACTGCAGATCAACTTCCAGAATCTTTCCGTGTGAAGTTAAAGGATCCAGAGCAGTTTGCGGTGATTGTTAGTGCCTTTAGTGGTCGCCCAGGTGTTGATGTTGTACAAGATCAACGAGCGATTCTCGAGAAGTTCTTTCAACTATTAGCCGTTCTTCGAAACGGTGCGTTAGCAGTTGGTTTGGCATCGGTGCTTACTGCAGCACTTTTGATTTCTAACACCTTACGAATCGCTGCTTTTAACCGCCGCCGCGAAACAGGTGTCATGAAACTTGTTGGTGCGTCTTCATGGTCAATCCAACTTCCATTCTTGCTCGAAGGTGTGATCTCAGCAGTGATCGGGTGGGGATTAGCAACCGGCTTGCTCGCAGGTTTGAAGAGCGTCGTTGATTCAAATGTTGCGCCACTTTTGTCCTTCACTAACTTCTTTGGTTGGCGCGAGGTCTGGGTTTCATCGGCGTACTTGCTTGCCACAGGCTTGGTTGTTTCAATCCTGGCCTCTGTAATTACGCTTCGCCGCTACCTTAAGGTTTAATTTACTTATTGAGGGGTGGTGATGCGGCATGGTTAAAGAGGTCGGCCGCAAGGTCATTGCTCAAAACAAAAAGGCGCGACATGACTACGCAATCTCAGATGTTCTGGAGTGCGGATTAGTTCTGACCGGTACTGAGGTTAAATCACTTCGTGCAGGCCGCGCATCTCTGATTGATGGTTTTGCCATGATTAACGATGGTGAGTTGTGGTTGATGGGTGTTCATATTCCTGAATACACGGAAGGAACGTGGACCAATCACACGCCTCGTCGCGATCGCAAACTGCTTGTTCACAAACAAGAGCTACGCAAATTAATGGCAAAGCTAAAGGACTCGGGCACGACTTTGGTTCCGCTCCAGTTGTATTTCAAGGATGGGAAAGCCAAGGTCGAGATCGCTGTTGCCAAGGGTAAAAAGGCTCATGACAAGCGGGAAGCGATTAAAGAGCGCGAGGCTGACCGGGAAGTTTCTCGCGTTGTTTCCCGGGGTATGAGCGGCAAAGCTTCAAGGGCTGCATCCAAATACGAGGATTAGTTCGAGCTATTTTCGGCAAGCAACTCTTTGAAATCCAGGGCCTTTCTCTTTTCAAAAATCTATAACTCCTGGTCGCTTTAGACAAAGATACGATTTCAATGAGTTCTTGCCTTCACATCGCCCCTCACGCCTGTTAAGTGAGCGTAAATCTAAAGATTTTGAACCGCGACATGAATGTCATACAATTGGCTTACCGCCGCTTCGATACCTCAATTTTTGAGGCACAGTCGCGACGGCTCAGAAAGTAGAATTAAAGGTTCTTACTTTTTGTTCTAGTAATTGACAATTAAATAAGGAAAAGAAATACCTTTCTTTTTCTCCAAGTGGTAAGTGTGAAAGCACTTTAAATCTTGGGGGTGAACGGTCTCGACTTTGGATGTTGAGCCAGGGGAAGCGGGCCGAGGAAGCCGGAATGATCTCGTAAACCAATAATCCGTGCAAAAAATAACTGCA
>JBIIZP010000153.1:0-4369 GCA_044346215.1 Candidatus Planktophila sp. | reverse complement strand
GCTTTAACTGAAGCTTCAGCCAAAGCAATCTTTTCCTCCAGCGCTTTTACAACCGCTTCTGCACTCTTTTGTGCTTCTGCAGCTGCAGTAATTTTCTCATCAGTAGCTTTCAAGGCTGCATCTGAAGCGGCCTTAGCCTCTGCGGCTGCATCTGCAGCTTGTTTTTGCTCAGTTGCGATTCGTGCAGCAGTGCTAGCGGCCTCTTTATTAGCGTTATCTGACGCTATTTTTGCTGCCGCGGCCCTATCAGTCGCGGCCTTTGCAGCTCTATTTGCAGCTGCTTTTGCTGCGGCGGCAATCGCATTTGCTCGTGCTGCGGTAGCGGCGGCGGCTGTATTTGATCCCAACGTTCCAAGAGCAATTTCTACCGCTTTGGTGGCATTAACTGCAGCAGATTTAGCTGCAGCTGCACTCTTTGCTGCTGCAGCTGCTGCCTGAACCGTGTTTGCAGCGGTAGTTGCCGCTTTTGCAGCGGTCACTGTCGCCGCAGCTTTTGCTGCTGCTGAAGTAGTTGCACTCTTGAGCACGGCTGCAGCATTTGCTGCAGCAACTGCTGCAGCTTGCTGAGCATCGGCTGCTGCCTTTGCCACAACTGCCGCGTTTGCTGCGGCAGTATCAGCTGCTACTTTTGCAATCACTGCAGCGGCAGCTTTATCTACTGCTGCCTTTGCTGCTGCTTCTGCTGCACTCTTATCTACTGCAACAGCAACTGCCACGACTTTTGCCGCATTATCTGATGCGATCTTATCTGCAATTGCTTTTGCTGCGGTTGCCTCACATGCTGCATCACATACTGGTGGTGGCGGAGGTGAGAGAGTTGTAACTGCCAGTGAAGGCGCAGATGCAACAGAAGTTAGATTTGCATTACTTGCCGTCACTGTAAATGTATAAGCCGTTGAAGAATTTAGTCCAGAGACTGTAATGGCAGATCCGCTACCTGTTGCAGTGATTCCGCCCGGTGATGCTGTGACTCTGTAGCTCGTTATTGCACTTCCGCCATTACTGACAGGTGGAACAAAACTTACTGTGGCGGTTGTCTGTCCAGTTGCAACTGCAGTTACGCCAGTTGGGGCACCTGGAGCCGTTACTGCTGTTGCAGAAACGGACGCAGTTGCTGCACCCGCTGGGTTAGTTGCACTGTTTACAGCGCGAATTTGGATTGGATAAGTAGTACCAGCAACTATCGGCGTGGTTCCATCGGTACTCAAGAATTTGATGACTATTGGAGAGGTCACAGTGGATGAATCTGTGCGATCAAGCCATGTTGTACCTCCATCCGTGGAGAACTGATACTTCGTGATTGTTGAACCACCGTTCGATGCAGGAGCGGTGAAAGGAACATTTATTTGTAAATCACCAAGGGTTGGCGTTCCGACAGTTGGTGCACCTGCAGCAACTGCAGTGATTGCAGCCGTTGGAGAAGACAAAGCGGATCCATTTGGTGCGATTCCATTGATCGCGGTTACAAGCACTCTGATGAACTTTCCGACTAGATCAATAGCGTTAGCAATAAAACTAGATTGTGTAGCACCTGCGATGTCAGTACATGCAGTGGCTGTATCTGTTGCCGAGGTACAGCTCTTCCATTGGTAACTTAACTGTGTAGGCGTAGGCACTCCACCAAATGTGACTGCGTTAGTTAGTGTGCTACCAAAAGTTGTTGTGCCTGTTGGAGCACTTGCTGAAGTAGCGGTAGGAGCCGCTGCAACAGCAACCGTCACAGTGTTGCCTGAAACGGATGAGAGATTTCCTGCTGCGTCAACTACATAAAGTTTGTAATCACCTGCAAGAAGTCCATCTGTGTTCATCGTGGTATCAGTACCTGCTGTGCTAATTGTTACAAGATTCATAGAATTATCAGCAGCGCCGGTGATGCTTGCAAAATCAGTAATAGTCAACGATGTTTTTACTAAGTAAGCGGTACCAACCTCACTTGATCTAACAGTCACACCACTTGCTGTTGTAACACTTGATGTGGCAACAGTTGGTGATGGAGCAGACCGATCAATGGTGATTGTTACTGCGGCCGATGTGGTCGCGTTACCTGCTGAATCGGTATCTGTGACGGAAATACTCCATGTTCCATCTGCCAATTGTGGAAGATCACAAGTATTTGTTGAGATTGTGCAAGAAACACTTGTGGAACCCTTAGTTGCGGTAACAACCGCTGTGCCTGAAAAAGTTCCAGAAACATTGATTTTGGGCGTGTCATCTGAAGTTATGTTGTCAGTTGCAGAACTCCCTGAATCCGATGCTGCATCCAGATCTGGTGTTGTTGGAGTTGCAACTGTTGTTTTGTTAATTACTAGTCCCGTTAGCGTTGCAGCACTAGAGGTAACGCCATTAAAGGTTTGAGTTGCAGCAACAGAATATGTTCCATTGGCAAGTGTTGTGAATGGACAGGATCCAGTTGTAGCCGTTGCGGTAAATGTACATACAACCGCTGTTCCAGAAGATGGGGTCGCTGTCAAAGTTATTACCGCACCAATTGTTAATCCAGATATTGAAATCTCTGGCGTATCGTCACTTGTGTTGTTATCGGTGTTGGAAGAACCAAGATCTGAAGAAGAAACTAAATCAGGAGTCCCTGGTGCAGCCAATGTAACTGTAACTGAATTTGTAGAAACAGCCGACAAGTTCCCAGCTGCATCCGCTGTATAAAGGCGGTACGTTCCAGGAGTAAGCCCTGTCGCAGCTAGGCTTGTAGATGTATTGGCGGTTGTTATAGCAACGCTGTTCCACAAAGCATCGGCAGCACCCGTAATGCTTGCAAGATTTGTCACAGCGACTCCATTATTAATTGCATTACTAACTAAGTAAGCAACCCCTATTTCACTTGAAGTAACCGCCGCATTTTCTGATGACAGAATTGATCCCGCGGTTAAATCTGCGGTGGGTGCAGATGTATCAACAACTATCGTTGAATTAGCCCCCAACGAGCCAGCAGAACTTGCTGCCGCTAGCGTGAGTATTGCATTATTCAATGCAATATCGCGGATCGTGCCACTATTTAAAATTAGTGAAGTAGTATCAACATATGTTAGGTCAGCTGATGTATCACCTGCTTGAACCGTGTAACTAAACGTTAATGTGGTTGTTCCGCTTCCTGAAGTGTAATTAGCCGAACGATCTATTGTTCCTGTCTCGAGTGTAAGTTGCGGAGTTCCAGAAACATTGACCACTTCACTGAATTCAACTCGAACTAAAACAATGTCTCCTGCTTTCAGTGTTCCGCTGGAGGGGCTCGAGCTCACATTGGAGACTGTGGGTAGCGTTGTGTCAATAATTAATGCTTTTGACCCAGCTATATTGTTTGTACCTGAAGGCACAGTCGTTGTGTTCATTACATTTCCGGACACATCCGTTGGTGCGCTCGTCAGGACATAAGAAACAACGGTTAAATCAGAGCTAGTTTTTCCAGCCCCAACTGTGTACGTACCGGTAAGTGTGTTATTAGTTGCTGAGTGAGATAAAAGAACTGTTTCTCCAGTATCCAATGTGACTGTGATTTGGGCTGAAGATGTAACGGCTTCACTCAGTGTGGCTGTGATGTTTATCGTCGAACCTTCCTTGAATGAACCATTCGCAGATGTTGATGAAAAGCTGCTGAGTGATGGTCTTACTGTGTCTACTGGGTCATTAAGAGCACAACCAATTCCCATCCATGTGTGTAAGGCGCCATTTTCTCCGTTATGCGCTCTCACCCACAACCTGCCATACATATTCGCAGTGATACCTGCTGCGCGAAGATCTGCCGCTGTAATGACGACAGATCCTGAAGATGAAACGCCTGTCCCTGTATTTGCGCCGATTGTTTTCTCGCCAGCAAATAGTTGGAAGCTTGCATTACTAGGGGCAACCGTGTGGTTAGAAGCATAAAAATCAACAATAGAGATGTAATAAGCCGAGACAGCATTACCTGTATACGAACCGATCGAAAAGGTATATCTGCATTCTGCTGTAGTTTGCGACATTCCAAAGGAGCCCAGCACTCCAGGAGGAGCGGCGTTGGCCGCTGGCATTCCCTGAAATAGCGAAGCAAACAAACTCAATAAAACAATTGAAATGATTCTCTTTATTTTCATTTACTTGCCCTTCACATTCACGGTTACCTTGACCTTTTGGCCAGGTTTCAAACCTGAAATTGTTGCGGTTGCACTATTTCTATTTGTAGATGTGCTTGGCTTCTTTGCAATTACCGCCCTTGCTGGGACCCTTGCTGCAGCAGCCCTTGCTGCGGTAGCAACATTTGTGGCAACTGTTGCAGCAGCTGATGCTCTTGTTGCAACAGCAGTTCTTGTTGCTGACTCGACCTTGACGGCCTCTGCTTTTGCTGCCTGAGTTTGTGCTTCCATACTCGCGTCTTCTG
>JBIIZP010000076.1:0-4389 GCA_044346215.1 Candidatus Planktophila sp. | reverse complement strand
AATCCCAGTTTCAGGGCTGTTGCAAGAACGCCTGCAGCGTTTAAAAGATTGTGATGGCCAGGTACTTGAAGTTCAATATGACCAACGCTTTTACCCTTCCAAATGGCCCGAGCGCGAGAGCCCATCGTAAGAAGTTCAATCTGATCAATGTGTAAATCAGCGGATTCGTTGACGCCATAAGAAATCACTTCGACAGAAGTAAGGCCCTGGGCAAGGGCTACAGCACCTGCATCATCGGCACAGTAAGAAAGGAACCCGCCTGCCTGAATAGTGGCGGCAAAATCTCTGAAAGCTTGCGCAACTGATTCGGCGGTTTCGAAGAAATCAACATGATCATGTTCAACATTTGTAACTATGGCAGCAAATGGGTGGTATTCGATAAATGAACCATCGGATTCATCGGCCTCTGCAACAAAGATTTCACCGGTTCCTCGATGCGCATTCGACCCGGAAGCGGTAATAGTTCCACCGATAGCAAAGGATGGATCTGCCCCACATGCTTGCAGCGCAACGGCCAACATTGATGATGTTGTGGTCTTTCCATGTGTTCCAGCAACGGCCACGCTCTTTGATTCAGACATCAACACAGCCAAAGCACCAGCACGGGTCAAAATTGGAAGTTTTAATTCCTGGGCTCGTAAGCGCTCAGAATTACTTTCTGAAATAGCGTTTGAGTAAACAACAAGATCGGAGCCATCAACATTTTCGCCCTTGTGTGATGTATAAACTGTTGCGCCAAGTGCTGATAAGGCTGTTACAACTGATGAGTCTTTAGCATCTGAACCACTGACGATAATTCCGTGAGACAAAGCAATTCTCGCAAGACCGCTCATGCCCGCTCCACCAATTCCGATGAAATGAACGCGCTTACCGATGAGCGAAGCTAGTTGTGGCTTCATGATTTCAGCGCGAATTCAGTAAGTGCGACAATTTTTTGCGCAGCATCAAGGTCTTGACCATCCCCAGCAATAGGTGCATGCGAAGCAGTCTCTAACAATCTATTGATGTGCGCTTCAATAAATTCTGAGCTGAACTCTTTTTGGGTAATAACTTCGGCGCGACCATCAGAAACCAAAGATGCAGCGTTAACAAACTGTTCACCATTTCCTATAGGCAGCGGCACGAAAAGAGCGTATCGACCTAGCGCCCTAAATTCGCTACAGGTCACTGCGCCACTTCTGGCAATAATTAAATCAGCGGCTAAATAAGCATCTGCCATGGCATCAACATAGGCAACTGGTTTGTAGCCCCCTTGCGGTGTTGGCAAGGTGTTGAGTTTTCCAACTGAGTGGAGAACTGAAATCCCCTTTTGATTCAAGATTGCAACACTTTGCTCGACTATGGCATTAATTGCCAATGAACCTTGGGATCCGCCCATGATCAAAACAAGTGGGCGATCTGCTGGAAAGCCTAATCGCGACTTGGCAGCGCTTCGAGCATTTGCCCAATCTGAAGCTGAAGCAACACATGCATTGGCAACATCTGAGCGAAGTGGCAAACCTGCTAAAAGTGCATCTGAAAACTTTCCATGTTCGACTGAGTGAGCCACTGCAAGATGAGAAGTAAATACCGCACCTAGTCGATTAGCCCAGCCTGGCTTTGCATTAGCTTCATGAATAACAATCGGAGTTCTTGAAAGCGCTGCAGCGATGTAGGCAGGCGCGCTGACATAGCCACCAAAACCAATCAAAACATCGGCATTGCTAAGGACCTTCATTGCTGAAAGGACCGATGAAATCAAATCACTTGGGATTCGCAGCCACGATATAGATGGAGCTCTGGAAATTTTTACTTTAGGAATAATTCGCAGATCAAAGCCTGCTGGGGGTACAAGCGTGTTTTCAAGTCCGCTCTTTGTTCCTATGAAAATGCAGGTATCGGACGGATTGGTTTTCAACCATTGGCGAGCAACAGCAAGTGCTGGCTCGATGTGTCCTGCGGTGCCTCCACCAGCCAGAACTACCGTAGCCATTTAATTCCCGTCTCTTGTAATCCTTTATAGATTACTGGGTCTCTACGCGCAGCACCTAAAACAAACCCGATTCCCATGTATGTCGCAACCAACGCAGAACCACCATAAGAAACAAGTGGCAGGGTCACACCTACAACAGGTAACACACTTATTGCAGATCCGATGTTCAGCACAATTTGAATGGCAAACCAGCAACCCAAGCCTGCAGAAACATAACGCACCATGGGATCACTTGCGCGCAGTGCTAATTTAAAGATTGAGAACAAAAGTAAAGCCAACAGCGCCAAGGTAGCTATCGTTCCAAATAAACCTAGCTCTTCACCAATGACTGAAAAAATAAAATCTGTATGAGCTTGAGATAGGTTGCCCCATTTTTGGCGGCTTGCGCCAAGACCCACACCAAATAAGCCGCCGCTAGCTAGGCCAAGCAAACTGTGTGCCGGCTGCCAACCTGAAAACTTGTACTGATCTTCAGCAAACGGATTAAGGAAGGCTGCAAAACGTTCTGCACGGTTGGGAACAGTCAAAATAAAGACTGCAATGACCGCTAAGCCTCCGGCTAATGCAACTCCAAAGATTCCTAAGCGCAAACCTGAAACCCACAGTAATCCCGCCAGGATAAAAGCAAATACTGAAGCAGTACCTAAGTCACGACCTGCCATTACCAAAATCATGCACAGCAAAAATGCTGGTCCAATCAATACAAGCACATTGCTATGAATCGCTCCTGCACGTTCGCGAAGTGCCAACATGTGTCCAGCCCATAAAATCATTAAAAACTTGGCAACTTCGCTAGGTTGAACATCAACAAATCCAAGACTAATCCAGTTGTTATTACCGTTAACACTCTTACCAATAAGTTGAACAAGTGCCAAAAGAATCACTGAAATCAATAGGCCAAAACGTGCGATATTTTTCCACTGACGAAGCGACAATCGCGACAGGACCCAAGCCATTGGCAAAGAGATAAGCAGAAAAAGAAACTGGCGGATAACGACTCCGTACGTTGTACCGCGTGAGCCCAATGAATAAATCGAAGATGCGGAGAAAACCATAATAAGTCCCAAAAGACTTAAAGCCAGCGTGCTACCTAAGAGCATGTAATAAAGATTTACCGGCTTAGTGAAAAGGGTTTCCTCACGCTTCATGCGCAATCACCTTTCTAACCGCTGCTGCAAATCTATCTCCGCGATCTGCATATGAAACAAATTGATCCATCGATGCACATGCTGGGGCCAATAAAACCGCATCCCCTGATGCTGCATGCTTGGATGCTGCAGTAACAATTGACTCCATCAAAGAGTTGGACTTTCCCCCACGGGTGTAATCAACTGGTGCATCAATAAGAATTCTAGGAACAGTAGGCGCGTGCTTAATCAAAGCGGTTTCAATCAGCCCACGATCCTCACCTATAAGAATCGCGGCTTTTATTCTTGGCGCACATCTTTGGATCATCGAATCCATATCCGCACCTTTTGCTAATCCCCCAGCGATCCACACCACAGAAAGGTGAGACATTAATGAAGCAGCTGTTGCATGCGGATTAGTTGCTTTCGAATCATCTACCCAGGCAACGCCATCTGCCTCATGAATTGTTTCGATGCGGTGGCGGCCTGGACGAAAGGCTTGGAGTGCTTTTTGGATGTCTTCATGAGGAACATTAATGGCGCGGGCTAAACCAGCTGCTGCTAGTGCGTTAGAGACATTGTGCGGAACCATTGGAACAAGGTCAGCCAATTCGCAAATCATCGATGCTTGTTGAGAATCCGTTACAAAAGCACGATCTACCAGCAGTTCTTCGACAACTCCGATTTCACCTGGAGCTGGAGTATTGAGTGAATAGAAAACCTTGCGCACGTTAAAGCGATTCGCGCGTGTTACCACGGCGCCATCATCAGCATTAAGAACTGCAACATCTGCGCGATCTAGAATTGAAAACTTTGCATCGGCATAAGCATCAAAGCTTCCATGCCAATCTAAATGATCATCGGCAATGTTGAGAATTGCTGCAGCCTGAAATTGTGCCTGACGCGCCCAATGCAGTTGAAAACTTGATAGCTCCAAAACTAAAACTTCATAAGCGTCAGCGCGATCGACCGCGTCAATCACGGTGTCACCAACATTTCCGCAGGCCGTGGCTTTGATTCCAGCTGCTTTTAAAATTGCCGCAGTCATTTCAACGGTAGTTGTCTTTCCATTAGTGCCAGTGACTGCAATCCACTTTTGCCCAGGCGCACGCACAGTGCGTAGGTTCCAGGCAATATCGATTTCATTGAGTAGTTCTAGCGAGCTATTTAAAACCTTTACGACTAAAGGATGATCTTGACGCCATCCTGGTGATATCACTGCTGCATCAAATTTTTGTACATCCACGTCGGCAGGTTTAACTGCGTCAACTGAATTGTCATCTGTAAGCG
>JBIIZP010000075.1:0-4480 GCA_044346215.1 Candidatus Planktophila sp. | reverse complement strand
GAAACCACTATTTTGGCTCAAATCTATTCAACAACGAACCGACCTCTGCGTGGGCGCAAAGGAAGCATTCTTGAGGTCGTAGTCACTGACGGAACCGACAAATTATCACTTACATTTTTCAATCAGGCTTGGCGTGAAAAGGATTTGAAGGTTGGCCGACAAGGTTTGTTTGCCGGAAAAATCGGAGTTTTCAATAACAAGAAACAATTAGCCCACCCTGATTACGAGTTGATCCCCGATGGATCCGATGTGGATTCGGCGGTAGAGGGTTTTGCTGGAAAATTTTTGCCGGTGTACCCCGCCTCCTCCAAACTTCCATCCTGGAAAATCTCACAATGCGCACAACTGGCAATAGGTGCGTTAGATGAGATCGATGATTTTCTTCCGACTTTTATCCGTGAAAAACACAGTTACCCAACGTTGCAGCAAGCTCTCGTGCAATTACATCAACCGGCAGATCTAGATCATGCAGAAACCGCACGTGAGCGTCTAACTTTTGACGAGGCATTTTTACTGCAATCTTTATTGGTAATGCGCAGAAATGAATTAAAGAAACTGAATTCTACTTCAAGAAAAAGGGTTGCTGGTGGCTTACTTGATAGCTTTGATAAATCACTTCCATTTGAGTTAACTGCAGGCCAGGTAGCGGTGTGTAAAGAAATTGAAAGTGATTTGGCGCAACCGCATCCCATGCATCGATTACTACAAGGTGAAGTTGGTTCTGGAAAAACCATCGTGGCATTGCGCGCCATGTTGGCGGTTGTAGACAGTGGGGGACAGGCGGCATTGCTTGCCCCAACCGAAGTACTTGCTGCGCAGCATCTTCGCACTATCCAGAAGCAATTAGGCACTTTGGCACAAGGTGGAATGTTGGGTGGTTCTGAAACTGGAACACAAGTAACGCTGATTACGGGATCGCAATCGGCACAAGCACGAAGAGAAGCACTTGCTAAGGCCGCTGATGGAACTGCAGGAATTGTTATCGGCACTCATGCGTTGTTAGGCGAATCCGTTGTTTTTAAAGATCTTGGATTAATAGTCGTGGATGAGCAACATAGATTTGGTGTTGAACAACGAGATGCTTTGAAAGAGAAAGCTGTTCTGCCTCCGCACTTGCTTGTGATGACTGCAACGCCAATTCCACGAACTGTTGCGATGACAGTCTTTGGTGATCTAGATGTTTCAACCTTGCGCGAGCTTCCTTTAGGTCGCCAACCAATTACAACTCATGTTGTTCCAGTTAAGGAAAAGCCAAATTACATGGAACGTGCTTGGCAGCGAATTCGCGAAGAGGTAGCACAAGGGCATCAGGCGTACGTGGTCGCGCCTCGGATTTCAGCAGGTCCTGATGCAGGAGCCGATGCAGATCTAGATTTTCTCTTCGGTGAAGAATCGGATGAAATTTCATCGGTAGAAGAGTTAGCTCCCATGTTGCACGCAGGTCCATTGCAAGGGCTCAAAATCGCCATTTTGCACGGGCGTTTATCCGCCGATGAAAAAGACACAACTATGCAAGCATTTTCCAAAGGAGAGATTGATGTTTTGGTCTCAACCACAGTCATCGAAGTCGGCGTAGATGTTGCCAACGCAACAATCATGGTGATTATGGACGCCGACAGATTTGGTGTCTCTCAATTGCACCAATTAAGAGGACGTGTTGGCCGAGGAACATCGCCAGGCCTATGTCTGTTGGTCTCAAATAGCGAGGAATTAACCCCTGCTCGCGAAAGACTTAATGCGGTGGCTGCAACTGTTGATGGTTTTGAATTGTCACGAATCGACCTTGAGCAAAGACGCGAAGGAGATGTTTTGGGTAGGAATCAATCCGGAACTCAATCCCATCTTCGCTTATTGCGGGTATTAAGGGATGAATCTTTAATTGAGCAAGCCCGTGATGATGCTGAGCAACTCATTGCAAAAGATAATGATTTAAGCAACTATCCTTTACTCAAGAAAGAGCTTGCACAATTGCAGCGAGATCAAGCCGTCGATTATTTGGATAAGGGTTAGTACATTGAGAATCATTGCAGGTGTTGCGCGAGGTCGAACTTTAGGAACAGTGGCTGGTGCGACTCGTCCAACTTCTGATCGTGCCCGCGAAGGCCTTTTCTCATCATTAACATCTGAGTTTGGAAGTTTTGAAGGTTTGCATGTGCTTGATCTCTTCGGGGGATCTGGAGCTATCGCTTTAGAGTCACTATCTCGCGGGGCTACTTTGGTTCATGTGGTCGAGAAAGATGACGAAGCTCAAAAGACAATTGAAAACAATTACGAACTTGTCAAGAAATCTAACCCAACTGGAAAATTGCAACTCTTTGGAATGAGTGCAGAACGATTTCTAAAGGATGCACCAAAAACAAAGTATCACTTGGTGTATATCGACCCTCCATATGATTTCAGTAATCAAGCGATAGAAGATGTCTTAAGTGCGTTGTATGACGGAGAATTCTTAAGTAGTGATGCCTTCATCGCAGTTGAGCGAACAGCTAGAGGCCCACAGTTCATTTGGCCTGATGCCTATGCACCCGCTCGTGAGCGAAATTATGGTCAAGCGACCATTTATTACGGTAATTACCAGCCCTAAGAATGGATAACTTGGCTTCATCTTGCTAGCGTTTACGCCATGAAGCGCGCGGTTTGCCCTGGATCCTTTGATCCGATCACATATGGACATTTAGACATCATTGAGCGTGCAGCGCAGCAATTTGATCACGTGGTTGTCGCAGTACTCGAGAACAGAACTAAAGCGAGTCTGTTTGCCGTGCAAGAGCGTATTTCAATGATCACCGCCGTTGTTGCTAAGTTCCCCAATGTATCTGTGGATTCATGGAGCGGATTATTAGTCGATTACTGCAAGAGCAACTCTATTCAAGCCATTGTGAAGGGTCTTCGAGCGGTTTCAGATTTTGATTATGAACTTCAAATGGCTCAGGTAAATTTGCAAGGATCCGGAGTTGAAACCATGTTCATGGCAACAGCCCCATCACATTCCTTCCTGTCATCATCTTTAGTAAAAGAGCTGGCCCATTACAACGGAGATGTATCAACGATGGTTCCGGCATCAATAAACGAAGCACTCAAGCTACGAATAGCAGGGAAGTAATCATGGATTCAGTTGAGAAGTTAACCGCAGCAATCACGATGGTCGAAGAGGCTCGAGGAGTCCCATTGTCTGCAAGTTGCGTTGTTCATCGTGCTGAAATGCTCGAAGTGTTAGATGATGCTCGTGAATCTTTGCCGACCGATTTTGAATCTGCGCGAAAGATTATTGAAACTCGAGATGCGATTATCGAAGAGGCTCGAGTAAGTGCTGAGCAAATGATTGCTATCGCGCGTGAAGATGTTGCGCAGATGGTGGAACAAACTTCGATCGTGCAGATTGCCCGCGATGAAGCTCGCAAAATTCTAGATGATGCTCGTGAGACCGCGGAGATTGAAAAAGCTGAAGTCGAAGAGTACATAGATGGTCGACTTGCAACCCTAGAAGTAATTCTGAACAAGACTATGGACGCAGTTTCACGGGGACGAGATCGCTTAGCGGGTGCAAACGATAAGGATGTTTTGTCTCAACTTGCTGATGAAAATTAAGCACGTCAGATTAGATTTGAGAAATTCTCCATGAGTAAACAAGCAGATAGCTTTCAACTCAACACCTACGAGTTACCTCGACGTGCTGGCGAGATGAAAGAGTATGTCCTGGATATCCCAGTCAAAGAAAAGTTTGGTGTTGATTTAATCGCTGTACCAGCAGGAGAATTCATCGAAGTTGATGCACGCCTGGAATCAGTGACTGAGGGAATTTTGCTCAGCGCCGACGTCTATGCGGTGGCAAAAGGCGAATGTATTCGTTGCCTTGATCCAGTTGAAATTGTGATCGACCGTAAAATTCAAGAGCTCTATAACTATGAGCCAACAAATGAACGCGGCAAAAGAAAGAAGAAGCAGGAAGAAACTCTTGAGGATTTAGAGATCGAGGATGAATTAATGATGGACGGGGACATCATGAATCTTGAAACTCCGATCCGAGATGCTGTAGTTCTATCCCTGCCCATAAACCCGTTGTGTGACCAGGATTGCCCGGGCTTGTGCCCCGAATGCGGGGGAAAATGGGCTGAACTGCCAGAAGATCACGCACACGAGGTCATCGATGCCCGTTGGGCAGGCCTTGGTGGGCTCAACCTCGATGATCCCGATTTCAAGATTTAGCCCTTTTAAGGGATACTTTCCCTCTGCGGCCATGTTGCCGCTGTAATGATTGAGAAGAGGTTAGAACAGTGCCAGTACCAAAGCGAAAAATGTCGCGTTCAAAGACGCGTTCACGTCGTAGCCAGTGGAAAACTACTGCAGCAGCTTTTTCAACATGTGGTCAGTGCCAGCAACCAAAGTTGCAGCACACTGCTTGCCCAACATGCGGTACTTACAACCGTCGTCAGGTATTAGAGGTCTGATCTGAGCTCCATGCTCAGTGAGCAGCTGGGAG
>JBIIZP010000011.1:0-14523 GCA_044346215.1 Candidatus Planktophila sp. | reverse complement strand
GCACACGCTTTGGCGGTGCAGACTGCGTATTGTGCCATAGCCACGCTCGGAAGCGTAAATCGGCCTCCGGCCTACTCGGGAATTGACGCCTTGAGCGTCTCGTACAGGTGCGGGCCTGACGCCAGGGTCAGATTGAGACCGTGCCATAGCTGCGTGGACACAACCGCCCCGGCCTCTCGGGCAATTAGCTCTGCTGCGGCCAAATCCCACTCGTGCAACCCAGTTTCAAAGTAGCCATCCACCAGACCCGTTGCCACATGGCAAATATCGGCGGCGGCAGATCCAATTCTGCGCAAATCTCGAATTTGAGGAATAAGTACATTCACAATCTTTAACTGTTCGGTGCGATCTTTTACATCGTAGGCAAAACCAGTTGAAAACAGTGCGCGATTTAATTCAACTGGATTGTTACACGCAATCTTCACATCATTGAGAAATGCTCCCCCGCCTTTGCTTGCATGCCAGGTTGATTGAACAGTTGGGCTATGAACAACTCCAACCAATGTTCCATTTTCATCTTTGGCAGCGATACTGACCGCCCACCCTGGTAAACCGTAAAAATAATTAACGGTGCCATCTACGGGATCAATCACCCAAGTGATTCCGCTCTTGCTCGCACGTGAAGTTCCTTCTTCACCGATAATTCCATCATCAGGGCGTGCTGCCAAAATGCTTTCGACAATTAGTTTTTCACTTGCAATATCCATCTGTGTAGCAATATCAATTGCAGTTGATTTAACGGTTAAATCCCACGATGCAGGACGATTAACCAAGAGATCACCTGCTTGTCGAGCAATCGTGAGCGCAAGTTGCAGCAATTCCTTGGAATCGGTCATAAGCGCAGTGTAATGGCGGGCTAGACTCCTGCCTATGTTCTCAGGGTACGCAACGCTATTTAAAACCCCTGGGGCGCTTAGATTTTCTATCCCTGGATTAATTGCACGCATGCCAATTTCTATGGATTCACTCGCCTTGATTTTCATTGTTGTTGCCGCAAGTGATTCCTATGCAATTGCAGGTGCGCTCAGTGCTACAGCTTCAGTTGTCATGGCTTTTGCCACACCTCATTGGTCCCGTGTTGCTGATCGAATTGGCCAAAGCGCCATGTTGGTCCGCGTTGTTCCCATTAAAGTTGCTGGGCTTTCTATTTTTACTCTCTTAGTTTTAAATCAAGCTCCAACATGGACTTGGTTTGTGAGCATTATTGTTGCCGAATCAATGTCGGTAAACACTGGTGGCTTGGTTCGCCGCCGTTGGCTACATGTTCTAAGCCCTGATAAATCAAGTACGGCAGAAGATGAACAAGATCGTCACTTGGTAAATACTGCATACTCTTTTGAAGCGATCATGGATGAGATTGTGTTCATTCTGGGCCCGATCATTGTCACCGCTTGCGCGACAACAATTGCACCTGCAGCCGGAATACTTGTTGGAATCATCTTTGTGGCAATCGGTGTTCCCTTGTTTGTGATGCAAAAAGCAACTGAGCCACCCTCTACCCCAAAGCGCACGATCGATCCTCATCCCGCGGTAATCCGTAACAAGAGGGTCCAGGCAGTCGTTCTTGCCACAACTTTACTGGGTGGCTTTTTTGGTTCAATCGCAATTGTTACCGTTGCCTTTACTGAACAACGTGGCCAAGAGAGTAAAGCGGGTCTGCTGTTAGCCATTTGGGCTTTCGGTAGCGGAATCGCTGCAATCATCAATGGTGCAATCAAATGGAAGTTGTCCAGCGCTTCTCGATTCTTAATTTTCTTGTTCGCACTTACCGTTTTGTCAGTACCTATGTTGTTCACACATACTTTGGCTTGGCTTGCTGTTGCCTTGTTCTTTAATGGCTTTGCAGTTGCACCCTTAGTTATAAATGCTTATGGCGTTGCAGAAGGTGCGGTACCGCCAGATCAAATAACCGAGACTTTGACATGGGTAGTTGCAGGAATGCCCATGGGTGGCGCAATAGCTAGCGCTTTGTCCGGCATCATCATCGACGGGTTTGGTTCCGACATCGCATATTGGGTGCCTCTGGGATTCATGATTGCGGCATGTGCAGCCACACTTCCGTATTTCCAGACTTATAAGGCCCTCATCGGCTACCCTCGTGCACGTGACTGAGCTACGACTAGACGGAAAGACCGAGGACGGTCTCTATCTGTCTTTGCATGACAATGATGGAAATGAATTCACTGTTCGAGTTAGTGACACATTGCGTGCAACTGTAAATCAGCAAAGATTGATGGCTGTTCCATCTAATGATGAGCCAACTATTTCAATTAAAGAGATTCAACGTTTGCTTCGTGCAGGACAAACTGCGGAACAAGTTGCACGCGAAAACAACACAACCATTGAAAAAGTCGAACGTTTTGCGGGACCAATTCTTTCTGAACGCATCTACATTATTGATCAAGCCCAACAGATCGTTATCCGCAAAGAAGGCGGACGTGATGCCGTTACTTTGCTTGGAACCGTTATCTCTCGTTTAGCTCCCCGCAACATTGATTCATCTGAATTGTCATGGGACACATGGCGCTTAGAAGATGGCACCTGGACTTTAGAACTGCACTACCCAAACAGTTCAGGTATTGGAATTGCACAATGGAGCTTTGATTCAATCCTGCGCACCGTTACATCTATGGATGAAAATGCGCGCTGGATGATGGGTGATGATCCTGCTCCTCGCCAACTTCCAACGCCTGCGCTGGTTCCCACCGAGAGTTCTCACCCCTCCGAACGTCGCATCATTGATGTGTACAGCGAGTTTCGCAAAGAGAGTCCTGCTCAAGAGCTTGAAGAAGATATTGAGCCGGTTCGCGAGGTTCCACGCCTTGCAGTTATTCGTGAAGAACCAGATGATGAAGCCACACGCGATGGAATTACCGCACGCGCCAAGGTTCCAAGCTGGGACGAAATTATGTTTGGAATAAAGCCAGAGGACGGTAAGTAATAGCTTTAAACAACTAGCTCAAAGTTGTTGTCAGTAAACCAACTTGAGATTCAGTTTCACTATCTCCACCATGATGTCCAACCATGGCACCTTCTTTATCGTCCCGGTCTGCATCAACAAGAATCAGGCCGCCGCGAGCAATTGCAATTATTTCACCCATGCGATCTATCGAATCAGGGCTTAAATCTGCACCGAAAAGATTGCTTGAAATGGCCTGTTCACGGGTAAGAACAACGGCTCTGTCTTGCAAATACTGTTGCCAAATACCAGCTGCATCAACACGTGCCTGAACTGAATCTTCAGTCAAGTAAATGTGTCGCGCACGAGGTTCTCCCGCAACAATGCTGACACCTGTTAGCAAAGGATTGTCTTGTCCGATAATGATTTTTTCTTCAACATTAATCATTCCGTGATCTGAAGTTACCCAGATGCGTGTTCCTTGCGGAACTTCCTTCATTAACTGCGAAACCATCTGATCGATTGCTGAAAGCGCTGCAATCCATTTATCGCTACCGACTCCATCTGAATGACCTGCAGTATCTAAATCATTTACATAGAGGTAAACAAACGACGGTGTTTTTTGAAGTGCCTGTTTAGTTTCACTGATTAAATCTGCAACAACATTGGCACCTTTGTATTCTGCACCACGAAACACCGCACGAGTAAATCCTGTGTTCTCATATCGCTTGGCAGCCACATGCGTGACGTTGATTCCAATTTTTGCCCCACGTTGAAAAAGCGTTTCTACTGGTTGCCAATTTTCAGGATCTATACGTTCATCCCATTTAAGAGCATTTAGCAATCGCCCACCACTTCGCGGTACTTGAACTGTGTAACCCAACATTCCGTGCACTCCTGGAAGTTCTCCAGTTGTTAATGTTGCAAGTGAAGTAGCCGTTGTTGAAGGAAACGCGGTTTGAATTTTTCCAAAATTAATCATGCGGCTCATGGTTGGCATAACTTCGGAATACGTTGACAAGGTGTCGAAACCAAATCCATCAATAAGTAATAACAGTTCGCGTCCCATCGGCGATGGACCCATTGCCAAGTGATCGGCAGCACTTTCCAAGCCAAGGGAAGAAAAGATTGAGGGAGTTATCTGGGACAAAAGCACGTGCTTATCTTCCCACGAGAGTGCACTAGAGTTTGGCTATGGAAAAAGCAATCAAGCTATCGGCTGAAGTTTCCGCTGCCATTAAGGCCGGAAAGCCAATCGTTGCTCTGGAATCGACGATTATTAGCCATGGTTTGCCACGTCCATCTAATCTAGAAGTTGCCCTTGAATGCGAGCGAATCGTTCGTGATGCAGGTGCGGTTCCAGCCACTATCGCCTTACTTGATGGAAAAATTTTGGTCGGTTTGGAACTTTCCGAACTAGAAGCAATTGCCAATCGTGACGATATTTCTAAAGCATCAATTCGCGACTTAGCAATAATCGTTGCTTCCGGTAAGAGCGCTGCAACAACAGTTGCTGCAACGGCGCACATTGCAGCATTTGCCGGAATTCATGTCTTTGCAACAGGCGGACTTGGTGGCGTGCACCGAGGTGCAAATGAATCTTTTGATGAGTCTGCCGACCTGACCGCCTTGGCAAATGTTGATATGACCATGATATGTGCAGGAGTGAAATCAATTTTGGATGTACCTGCAACTCTAGAGCGCCTTGAAACTTTGGCGATCAGCCTTGTTGGATATAAAACCAACGCCTTTCCAGGTTTCTACCTAACTGATTCTGGATACACCCTTGAACATCGAGTTGATTCTCCGGCCGAGATCGCTGCAATCATCAAGGCGCGCGGCGCAGTTAGCACCTTAAACAAAGCTCTTGTTGTTGCAAACCCGGTTGTGAAAGAAATGAACAAGTCAAGACACGATGAGATTTTGAAATCAGGACTTGAGAAAGCACAAAAGCAAGGAGTGGTTGGCAAAAATGTAACCCCTTTCTTGCTGGAGCATTTCCACACAACTTCACATGGTGAATCTCTTGCGATTAATACTGAAATTATTAAGTCGAACTGTCTCTTGGGCGCGCAGATTGCAGTGGCACTTCGATGAAAAAGATTCTATGTATTGGCGATTTGGCGCTGGATGTAATTTCACAGCTTAAAGAGCCCATCAATTACGGCAATGACACCGCTAGCAAAATCTCAAGTCACCCCGGTGGTCAGGCAGCAAATGTTGCAACCTGGATTACCCGCACCAATTCAAAGGCACATTTAGTAGCCCGAACAGGCAATGATCCCGTTGGTTTTGCTTTGATTTCTGATCTAGATAAGTACGGCGTAGAACACCTTAATTTGATGCACAGCGGACGCCCAACCGGTGTTGTTGTAATTTTGGTGGATGCAAATGGTGAGCGAACAATGTTTCCAGACAATGGAGCAAACGCTGACCTAGAAGCATCTGATCTGCCTTCTCTCGATGACATCGATGGTGTTTATTTATCTGGGTACGCACTTTTGGATTTCCGTAGCCGGGAAGCGGTTCTTGCGATGATCAAGAAAGTTAGAGCAGCTGGCAAGCCAATCTTTTTTGACCCAACCACAACTGGTGCAATGAAGATTGTTAGTCGAGATGAAGTTCTGTCATGGGTTGCATTGATGGATGGAATTTTGCTCAACAGCGAAGAGGCCTTGTATCTCGGAGATTCAACTGATGTTCAAACCGCTGAAGAAAATCTTGCAAAGATCACACCACTTGTCGTCATTAAATTGGGTTCAAAGGGTGCGATGGCAATTAATGGTTCTGAAAAGGCCAAGGTTTCTGCAGTGACAACCAATGTTGTTGACACCACAGGTGCTGGAGACTCTTTTGCTGCTGGATTTATTCCGAAGTGGCTAGAAACAAGTGATCTGACTCAAGCTCTAACTGCCGGTGCAGCATTGGCAGCAAAGTGTGTTTCATCAGTTGGGGCGCGCCCTCCCCTAAATTAAGGCTGACTCTTGGCAGAATGCCCCAATGGCAACTGCGAAGACTCCCGCGAAAACTGCGGCCAAAGGTAAGAAACCAGCTGGACCAAAGCCCGGTGAATATCCAGGAAAGATCGTTGATATCGATGTTTCCAAAGAGGTTTCAGAATCTTTTCTTGAGTACGCATACTCCGTAATTTATTCACGCGCACTTCCTGATGCACGTGATGGTTTAAAGCCAGTTCACCGCCGCATCCTTCATCAGATGGCAGATATGGGTCTTCGCCCAGAACGTGGACATGTAAAGAGCGCACGAGTTGTTGGTGAGGTAATGGGTAAATTGCACCCACATGGTGACGGTGCAATTTACGATGCATTAGTTCGCATGGCACAGAGTTTTTCAATGGGATTGCCGTTAATTGATGGACACGGAAACTTCGGTTCATTAGATGCAGGTCCAGCGGCGATGCGTTATACCGAAGCTCGTTTGGCACCAGCTGCGATGTCAATGGTTGCCGAAGCAGATGAAGACACAGTTGATTTCGGTCCGAACTATGACGGTCAACTTTCTGAACCAATTGTTTTGCCAGCGGCTTACCCAAACCTTCTTGTAAACGGTGGCTCTGGAATTGCCGTTGGTATGGCAACCAATATGGCTCCACACAATTTAAGCGAAGTAATCGCTGCGACTAAGTTTTTGATTGAAAATCCAGCAGCAACTGTTAAGCAGTTGATGAAGTTTGTTCCGGGACCAGATTTTCCAACAGGTGGAGAAATCGTTGGTCTTGATGGAGTTCGTGAGGCCTACGCTACTGGTAAAGGTTCATTTAAGGTCCGCGCAACTGTTGAGATTGAAAAAGTTACCTCTCGCAAGATGGGTATCGTCATTAAGGAACTTCCCTACACAATCGGGCCTGAAAAGGTTGTCGAACGTATAGCAGCCCTGGTAAAGGCTAAGAAGATTCAGGGAATCAGTGACATCATCGATCTTTCTGATGGCCAGACCGGTACAAATGTTGTTATTGAAATTAAGAATGGTTTTGAGCCTGAAGAGGTTCTGGAAAAGCTATACGCGCTGACTCCTATGGAAGATGCCTTTGCAATCAATGCCGTTGCCTTGGTTAAGGGACGTCCACAAACCCTTGGTCTTAAAGAATTACTTCGAGTATTCATCGATCACCGTATCGAAGTTGTTCGTCGTCGTTCAGAGTTTCGCAAGGCAAAAGCGGAAAGTCGTTTAGGTCTAGTTGATGGTTTGCTCAAGGCAATCATTGATATCGATAAGGTCATCAAGATTATTCGCGGTAGCGATGATGCAGCTGCAGCTAAAGATAAGTTGATTAAAGACTTTAAGTTAGATGATGAACAGGCAACATATATCTTGGATATGCCTCTGCGCCGTTTGACCAAGATGAGCAAGATCGAACTAGAAACAGAGCAAAAGGAACTTAAGACCACAATTGCTGCGCTCATTAAGTTGCTCAAGAGTGAAGATGCAATCAAAGCCCAAGTTTCTGATGAATTAACCGCTGTTGGAAAGTCATATGCAGCACCTCGCCGTACTCGAATTGGTGCTGCTTAAACCCAGCCGATAGACTTGGGCGTGATTTCAACTCAAGCCCTCGAATTACGTGCAGGTGCTCGCCTTCTTGTTAAAGGCGTAACTGTTCGTATCAATAGCGGTGACCGCATCGGTTTTGTTGGTCGAAATGGTGCTGGTAAATCTACCCTTGCAAAAGTATTAGCTGGTGAAACTATGCCGGCAGGTGGGGCTGTAAATCGCACTGGAAAAATTGGTTACCTTCCGCAGGACCCACGCACTGGTGATGAACCAGGAACAGTGATTGATCGAATTCTTTCAGCTCGTGATTTGGATCAGATCGCATCTCGCATGCGTTCAGTTGAAGAAGAAATGGCAACAGCCCAAGGTGAAGCGCTAGAAAAAGCCATGGATCGCTACACCCGCGTTGAGGCTGAATTTTCTGCCGCCGGTGGTTATGCAGCAACTGCTGAAGCAGAAGCAATTGCAACTTCTCTTGGCGTATCCGAAGCGGTCTTTGCTAATGAACTATCAACGCTTTCAGGAGGTCAACGACGCCGTATCGAATTAGCTCGCATCCTTTTTAGTGGCGCTGAAACCCTTTTGCTGGATGAGCCAACTAACCACTTGGATGCTGATTCAATTATGTGGCTGCGCGAATTTCTCTCTAAGTATTCAGGTGGTTTGGTAATCATCTCTCACGATGTGAACTTGATTGAAACCGTTGTCAACAAGGTTTTCTACTTAGATGCCAACCGCAACTGCATCGATGTCTACAGCCTTGGGTGGAAGGCATATCTGTTACAGCGCGAACAGGATGAGCACCGCCGTAAGAAGGAACGTGCAAATGCTGAAAAGCGCGCAGAGATTTTGCAGAAGCAGGGCGAAAAGATGCGTGCCAAGGCATCGAAGGCAACGGCTGCACAAGGCATGTTGCGACGTGCTGAAAAACTTAGAAGCGGTTTGGATGATGTTCGAGTCGCCGACAAGGTTGCAAAGCTGCGCTTTCCAACCCCTGCCCCATGTGGCAAGACTCCGCTTTCTGGTGAAGAGCTTTCAAAGAATTACGGTTCCCTTGAAATCTTTACCGATGTTTCATGTGTGATTGATAAGGGTTCACGTGTTGTAATTCTTGGACTTAACGGTGCCGGCAAGACAACGTTGCTACGAATTTTGGCAGGAGAGCTTGAATCAGATACTGGAAAAGTTGAACATGGTCACGGTCTAAAGATCGGCTATTACGCCCAGGAACATGAATCTCTTGATTTTGAACGCACCATCTTAGAAAACATGATGTCTGCTACCCCAGATATTCGCGAACCTGAAGCTCGCAATACTTTGGGTTCATTCTTATTCGTTGGCGATGATGTTCATAAGCCAGTAAAGGTGTTATCAGGTGGCGAGCGAACTCGTTTAGCTTTGGCAGTTCTTGTTGTATCGGCGGCAAATGTTTTGCTGCTTGATGAGCCAACAAACAACTTAGATCCAGCATCTCGTGCCGAGATTCTTGGCGCATTAGCTGAATACCAAGGATCAGTAATCATGGTTTCTCACGATGAAGGCGCGGTGCAAGCGCTAAAGCCTGAACGCGTGATCTTGTTGCCAGATGGCGATGAGGATTTGTGGAAAGAGGAGTACTTCGACTTAGTCTCTATTGACTAAGTCGCTATCGACTAAGCGTCGATGTGATCGCGGTCGATTTCCGCGTTAGCAATGAACTCTTTACGTGGTGCAACATCGCTACCCATTAACAGCTCAAACATCGCCTCCGATGCGGCTGCATCTGAAACAGTGATGCGACGCAAAGTACGAGCGTCTGGATCCATGGTGGTTTCACGGAGCTGATCTGCATCCATTTCGCCTAGGCCTTTGTAGCGCTGAATTGGTTCCTTCCAGCGTTTTCCACTCTTCTTAAGATCTGCGGTGACTTTCTTCATCTCATCATCACTGTATGTGTAGATGTACTCGCCCTTCTTACCTCCCCCGCCCATTACTTCGATGCGGTGCAGAGGTGGAATCGCAGCAAATACGCGGCCTGAATCAATCAGTGGGCGCATGTAGCGATACATAAGAGTAAGAAGCAGGCAACGAATGTGTGCGCCGTCGACATCAGCATCTGACATCAAAATGATGCGGCCATAGCGCGCTTCACCTAATTCAAAAGATTTGCCAGAACCAGCACCGATTACCTGAATAATCGATCCACACTCTTTATCTTCAAGCATCTGTGAAAGTGATGCCTTCTGAACATTAAGAATTTTTCCACGAATCGGCAGGATTGCTTGGAACTCGCTATTACGAGCAGCCTTGGTAGTACCAAGTGCTGAGTCACCTTCTACGATGAACAATTCAGTACGTGTTACATCCTCTGAGCGGCAATCTGAGAGCTTTGTAGGAAGCGAAGATGATTCAAGTGCGTTCTTGCGGCGCTGCAGATCTTTATGAGCACGTGCACTAATGCGTGTGCGAGATGCAGCAGCAATCTTTTCCAAAACAAGGCGACCATTAGCTTTATCGATGCGCTTTGTGGTGTTGAAATACTCTTTCATCTTGTCAGCAACAACGGCAGAAACGATTCGGGTTGCAGCTGCAGTTCCCAAAACTTCCTTGGTCTGTCCTTCAAACTGAGGTTCAGACATGCGAACTGTTACCACCGCAGTTAATCCTTCAAGCACGTCATCCTTGATGACATCAGCCTCTTTGTTAGCCAGAGTCTTTGTTGAACGCAGAGCTTCATTAACAACCTTGACCAGCGCACGTTCAAAACCTAGAACGTGGGTTCCACCCTTAGGGGTAGCAATAATGTTTACAAATGAGCGCTGAGTGGTCTCAAAACCATTGCCCCACTTCATCGCGATATCAACTTCCATATCGCGCTCAACTTCTGTTGAAACCATGTGGCCCTTGTCATCTAGGACAGGGACTGTTTCTTGGTAATGCCCAGTGCCGTAAATACGAATCACATCACCAACAGCCTCATCTGGCTGCAAAAAATTACAGTACTCAGTAATACCGCTCTTGTGGAAGAAGGTTTCAGTCGTCTTAGTCTTTGTGCGATTGTCATTAACAATCAGCGTTAATCCTGGAACCAAATAAGAGGTCTGACGTGCGCGAGCGTAAACATCTTCAAGATCAAGCTCTGCTTCCTTAAGGAAAATCTGGCGATCACTCCACCACTTAATGCGTGTTCCGGTGATCTTTGAAGAAATCTTTCCGATGACCCGAAGTCCTGACTTTGGTTCAAATGGTGCTTTAGGACCATCTCCATCAAAGATTCCAGCGGTTCCGCGTTGGAATGACATCCAATAAATCTTTCCATCGCGATCAACTTCAACATCTAATCGAGATGCAAGCGCGTTCACAACAGATGCACCCACACCATGTAGACCACCTGATGCAGCGTAGGATCCGCCGCCGAACTTTCCACCTGCGTGCAGTTTGGTGAGAACCACTTCAACACCTGTTAAACCTGTCTTTGGTTCTTTATCAACTGGAATTCCGCGACCATCATCATGAACTTCAACAGAACCATCTGATTCAAGATTAATTTCGATTTTCTTACAGTGACCCGCCAAGGATTCATCTACTGAGTTATCAATGATTTCCCATAAACAATGCATAAGGCCGCGTGAATCGGTTGAACCGATATACATTCCGGGGCGTTTGCGAACCGCATCAAGGCCTTCTAGAACTGCGAGGTCTTTTGCCGTATAGCTATCTTGCAAAGGGGTCGCAATTGCATCTTTCTCGGCCATGGGGCGAAAGATTATCCGTCTCACCCCATATTCCAGCGTAAGCGCGCCGAATACATCTCAAATACTGGAAATTGGCGACTCTCAGCGTTAATTCAGTGTTAATTAGCGAAATTAAATGAAATTTAACGAGCGGGGAATAAATATATGTGGTTTCCTGTTCCATAGAAGTACATGGAAACGGAGAGAGAAATGACAGATCAGTTGTTGCTTGAATCAGTACCTCTTAACGCCCTTGATCGTTGCGATCGTTGTGGCGCGCAGGCCTATGTCCGTGCAGTGCTTCTAAATGGTGGCGAGCTCATGTTTTGCGCTCATCACGGCAAGGAATACGCTGAAAAGCTAAAGCCAATTGCTGCAAAGATTCAAGATGAAACTGAAAAGTTAATCGAATCTAAAAACTAATCTTTCTTATCAAGAAAGCCCTTATGCGAGCCATCGCAGAAGGGCTTTTCTTGTGAGTGGCCACAGCCACAAAACTTTGGATTTTCAATTGTTTCAATGAAATTGCCTTCAGAATCAACAATGTCCACTGTCCCAGTCAAGCGAATAGATCCGCTCTTTGGATTAATGAAAACTTTTGGGTTGCTCACTACTAAATCTTAATCTAGATAGTCGCGCAGAACTTGGCTACGTGATGGGTGACGAAGCTTTGACATTGTCTTAGATTCGATCTGGCGAATACGTTCACGAGTAACTCCGTAAACCTTTCCGATCTCATCAAGTGTCTTTGGCTGTCCATCAGTTAAGCCAAATCGCATTGCAACAACGCCTGCTTCGCGCTCTGACAAAGTGTCTAGAACTGAATGCAACTGCTCTTGTAGCAATGTAAATGAAACCGCATCAGCTGGAACAACTGCTTCAGAGTCTTCAATCAAATCACCAAATTCAGAATCTCCTTCTTCACCAAGTGGTGTGTGTAGTGAGATTGGTTCACGGCCGTACTTTTGAACTTCGACCACCTTTTCAGGTGTCATATCAAGTTCCTTGGCTAGCTCTTCAGGGGTCGGTTCACGACCAAGATCCTGAAGCATCTGGCGCTGTACGCGGGCCAACTTATTAATTACCTCAACCATGTGAACCGGGATACGGATCGTACGAGCCTGGTCAGCCATCGCACGTGTGATCGCCTGGCGGATCCACCATGTGGCATACGTTGAGAACTTGTAACCCTTTGTGTAGTCGAACTTTTCAACCGCACGGATAAGTCCCAAGTTACCTTCCTGGATCAAGTCCAGGAACAACATTCCACGACCGGTGTAACGCTTTGCAAGAGATACAACAAGACGAAGGTTTGCTTCGAGCAAGTGATTTTTTGCGCGCTTTCCATCTTCAACAAGCCATTCAAGTTCGCGCTTGTACTTCTTCTCAAGCTTCTTCTCGTGCTTGAGCTTTTCTTCGGCAAAAAGGCCAACTTCTACACGTGTTGCAAGCTCTACTTCAAGCTCTGCGTTGAGCAATGCCACACGGCCAATCTGCTTTAAATAATCCTTAACAGGATCTGCGGTAGCACCAGCTGTCATAACAGTCTGTGCAGGTGCGTCATCTTCTTCAGATGCCTTTAATGTAAACGCGTTCTCTTCATTGCCTTGAGTTGCATCATCAGAGGCAAGATCTACAACGCGTGGCTGATTTCCCTTGTCCTCTTCTTCACTGTCAATAATCTCGACAACTTCCTTGATAAGAGTTTCTACATCTTCTAATTCAACTTCTTCTAATTCAACTTCTTCGCCATCGATCTTTGTGACAATCGCTTTGCCTGTCTTTGCATCAACCTTTGGTGCGACAACAGCCTTTATGGCTTCCGGCTTGGGCGCAATAAGTTCGTACTCAGCTTTTTTAAGAATTCGAGATGGTGAACCTAAACCGGACTTGCGAAGTTTTTCAACCAAAACTGGAACTTCCGTTGCGAGCGCACGTGCCTCATCAACTAGCTCCTTATCAACCTTCTTTGGGATTCGGTTAATTGAGGTAACACCTCGTGAATCAAGTTCGGCCAACACTTCATTTTGGCGAAGTACCGCGTTCTTCGCATCAACGATCTGCTGAACATCTTTAGCGGTTAAATCTTTTTTAAGTTCAATTTTCTTGACAGGAGCAACTTTTTTGGCAGGTGCTGCTTTCTTCGCCGTTGCTTTCTTAACTGGTGCTGCCTTCTTCGCCGTTGCTTTCTTAACTGGTGCTACTTTTTTTGCAGGTGCTGCTTTCTTTGCTGGTGCAGCCTTTTTTGCAGGTGCAGCTTTTTTAACGGGTGCTGCTTTCTTTGCTGGTGCTTTCTTAGCGACAGGTGCTTCTTTTTTAGAAGAAGTCTTAGCCTTCACCTTGTTTTTGAGCGCACTAAATACAGCCACAATTGTCCTTTGATTTGTTTCAACGAATTCGCTGAAGCGATGGCTATATTATAATTTGTCCACAGGGGTAAATGCACATCCAAAAGGCCTATTTGGCCAGATTTAAAGCCCCTCTGATCACATTTCCCACACTCTCAACCTCAACTAGAAAGCCGTCATGGCCAAATGGGCTCGAAATAGTCACCAATGGGGCTGCAGCAGGGGCTAATTCAGCGATTTCAGCCTGTAGGCGCACTGGAAAGAGTCGATCGGTATCAATGGATACAGCGACCACTGGAACCTTGATTGTGGCCAAAGCAGCACCCACTCCTCCGCGTTCGCGGCCAATGTCATGGCTGTTCATGGCCTCTGTCAGGGCGATGTAGGTGTTGGCATCAAAGCGCTGGGCAAGTTTGCTGGCCTGATGATCCAGGTATGACTCAACGGCATAGCGCCCCGTGTCATCTCCCTGCATCTGGCGACCAAAACGAATATCCATTTCAGCTTCAGTTCGATATGTCAGGTGTGCGATGCGTCGAGCGATTCCCATTCCCTCGTCCGGACCCACTTCTTGTTCGTAGTAATCACCTTTATTAAAATTTGGGTCAGATTTGATTGCTCGAATTTGAATCGATGCGGTTCCGATTTGATCACCGGTAGCAACTGCAGATGATCCAATGGTGCAGATTGCGCCAACTCGATCTGGCAACTGCACCGCCCATTCCAATGCACGCATTCCACCAAGGGAAGGACCAACGGCAAGTTTGTACTTGGCGATTCCCATCGCATCTGAAAATGCAACTTCGGCATTAACCATGTCTCTAATTGTTAGGGTTGGAAAACGCGAACCCCAGCGCTTTCCATCAGGTGCAATTGATGATGGCCCGGTCGATCCTTGGCAACCACCAATGACATTGGGGCAGACGACAAAGTATTTGTTGGTATCAAATGGCAATCCTGGGCCAACCATCGAAGGCCACCAAGCTGGGATATCTGACCAACCGGTCATCGCATGATTAACTAAAATTGCATTATCTTTTGCTGGATTTAA
>JBIIZP010000074.1:0-4540 GCA_044346215.1 Candidatus Planktophila sp. | reverse complement strand
CAAACCCACCGCAGCGAAAAGTGGCGAGGATTTGCCGCTGATGTTCTTCCCTTACCAGTTGCCGAGATGGACTTTCCTGTTGCACAACCAATTCGAGACCTTTTGACTGAAATGGTTGCAAAATCTGACCTTGGGTATCTAGGTGCAATTCCAGAATTAGGAAAAGGTTTTGCACACTTTGCTGCAGAGCGTTGGAATTGGGAAGTTGATCCATTACAGGTAAGAGCGGCAACGGATGTGGGTGTTGCGGTAGTTGAGATCTTGCGTGTGTTCACAAAACCAGGTGATTCAATTCTTTTGAGCTCACCGGTTTATCACAACTTTTATAACTGGGTTAATGAGACTCAATTAAATCTTATTGATGTTCCCTTTGAGCGCACTGGTGATGAAGCCGGTAATCCTTGGGAAATCAATTGGGATGGAATTGAAAAGGCTTATGCAAAAGGTTTGAAGGTTCATATCTTGTGCAGTCCTCACAACCCTTTGGGGCGCATTTACTCCAAAGAAGAGCTTGTTCGCTTGGTAGCTCTAGCAAAACGATTCGATGTCTTAATTATTTGCGATGAAATTCATGCCCCGCTTACATTCAAGCGACATGAATTTGTTCCAATGTTGAGTCTTGGGAAGGATGCAGAATCAGTGTCAGTGACTGTCACTGCAGCATCAAAGGGTTGGAATATTGCAGGGTTGAAATGCGCAATTATTGTTTCTCAAAACGAAGCTATCAACGCGCAATTAGCAACAATGCCCATGGCGGTTCATTATCGTGCTTCCCTGTTAGGGGGATTTGCTACGGCAATCGCCTTTGCTGAAGGTGGCGTTTGGCTCGATTCTGTAATTGAAAATCTAGATCACAATCGCCACATGCTAAAACAGTTATTAAGCTCTCAGCTTCCTTCAGTGAGATACCACATTCCAGATAACAGTTATCTGGCGTGGTTAGATCTTGAAGCGCTTAACTTAGGCGCAGATCCTTCAGCGACACTTCTTGAAAAAGGTCGGGTTGCATTTAACGCCGGGCACACCTATGGAAAACAGTGCTCTCAGTATGTACGTTTCAATTTTGCAACAAGTCCAACAATTATTACTGAAGCTGTTCACCGCATCGCGCGAGCAATCTAAATGGCCAGCAAGAAATATGATGTAGTAATCATCGGTGGTGGACACAACGGTTTAGTTGCCGCCACGTATCTAGCTCGTGCAGGCAAATCAGTCAGAATTCTTGAGGCAAACCCTGAAATTGGTGGAGCAACACAAAGTGTTCGCTCTTTCCCCGAATACGAAGCAAATCTTTCCCGATACTCATATTTAGTAGCGCTATTGCCCGACAAGATAGTTAGTGACTTAGGTCTTTCCTTTGAATGCATCTCTCGTGAAGTGTCTAGTTACACCCCATATGGCGATGGCAAAGGCCTGTACGTCTCTCGCATCTGGGATTCAAAAACCGAAGATTCCTTTAACGAGCTAGATCAAACTGGCAATGAAGGGCGTGCGTGGCAAACTTTCTATGCAGAAGTTGCACAGTTCGCCGAAAAAATAGCACCAACGATGCTCGAACCGCTAAAGACTCGAAGTGAGCTCAAGAGTCAGATCGGTTTAGATGCAACATGGCAATATTTGGTGGAAGAGCCAATTGGAAAAGTTATTACCGAAAGATTTCACAATGATGTTGTGCGCGGTGTTGTGCTGACAGATGCGCTCATTGGAACTTTCGCTTCAGCCTCTGATATTCAATCGAACATCTGCTTTTTGTATCATCTCATTGGAAATGGAACAGGAGAGTGGAAAGTTCCAAAAGGCGGAATGGGCGCTTTGGTCAAAGAGCTTGTTCGCGTAGCCACTGAAAGTGGCGTTGAGATTTCTCTCAACGCTAAAGCCACTGCAGTCACATCTTCGACTGCTGGCGTTAAGGTGCAGTTAGAAAATGGCGAAACTGTTTCAGGCGAATACCTGCTGTCAAATGCTGCTCCTCAAGTCTTGGCAAAACTGCGTGGAACAACTGCACCAAAAAGCCTCGATGGATCCCAAATGAAGATCAATGTTTTGCTCAAGAGATTACCCATATTAAAATCCGGAATTGATCCTCGTTTAGCTTTTGCCGGAACATTTCATGCTAATGAAAGTTTTAGTCAATTCGAAACTGTTTACAAACAGGCACAAGCAGGCGTAATGCCGGCAAAGATGCCAATCGAAATGTATTGCCACACATTAACCGACCCATCAATTCTGAGCCAACAACTTCAGGATGATGGTTATCAAACTTTGACTTTGTTTGGAATCCACACACCTGCATCTTTATTTGATGGCGACCATGATGCTGCGCGAGCCGCTGCACTTAAGTCGGCATTTGATTCACTTAATGATTATTTGGCAGAACCTATTGAAGATGTGATCGCGGCAATTGAAGTAAAAACCCCCCTTGATATTGAAGAAGCGATAGCTCTTCCACGGGGCAATATCTTCCACACTGATTTATCGATGCCTTTTCGTGAAGATGGAACGCCTGAATCGTGGGGTGTTGAAACTGATGACCCTCGTATCTTCATTTGTGGAGCAGGTGCTGCCAGAGGCGGGGGAGTTAGCGGGATTCCTGGCCATAATGCGGCTATGGCAATCCTTTCTAACAATTAAGATTGGGCCATGAGTCTTCATCCAGAAACATCGGCGATTACAGCAGGCCGTCCTGAAGTCGCACCTGATGCTTCCTTGAATCCTCCACTTATTTTTTCATCCACCTATCACGCAGGTGGTCCAGTTGGTTATGGACGTTACGGTAATGAAAGTTGGACCGCTTTAGAGTCCGCAATTTCAGAACTTGAAGGTGGACAAACACTTTCCTTCTCTTCAGGAATGGCTGCAATCAGTGCAGTCTTTTCAATATTGCCCATCGGTGCACCGGTAGTTGCATCTAATCAGGGCTACAGCGGAACTATGGGATTACTTAATCAGCATCATGCATCTGGTCGACTTGAAGTTCGTTTTGTAGATATCACCAATACAGATGAAGTGATTGGAGCAATGAAAGGTGCGGCTTTGTTATGGCTAGAGTCTCCAACTAATCCTTGTCTTGATATCGCCGATCTTCCTGCGCTGATTGCCGCAGCTAAGAAGCAAAACATTGGAGTTGGCGTAGACAACACCTTTGCAACCCCATTAGTTCAAAAGCCATTGTCTATGGGTGCTGACATCGTTATGCATTCAGTGACAAAGTTTCTAGCTGGCCACAGCGATGTCGTTCTTGGATCGCTATCGACCTCTGATTCGGCATTGTTTAAGCGCTTAGAGGAATCACGTCGATTCAACGGCTCTATTCCCGGACCATTTGAAGCTTGGCTTGCACTTCGTGGAATACGAACATTTCCTGTTCGATTCAGAGCCGCTGAAGCCAATGCAAAGACTTTGGTTACACGATTACAAAACCACGCAAAGATCACCAAGGTTCGCTACCCAGGTTTTGGTGCTGTCATTTCTTTCGAAGTTGATGGAAACCCAGAAAAGGCTGAGAAAGTTTGTGAATCATCACGTTTGATCGCTCATGCAACGAGTCTTGGTGGTGTTGAATCACTGTGGGAGCGTCGTCGTCGCTGGGCTTTAGAAAGTCCGTCGGTTCCAGAGCAGTTGATCCGACTCTCGGTCGGATGTGAGCATGTTGATGATATTTGGCAAGATATAGAGCAGGCACTAGCCTGCCTGTAGAGATTTTTTCAGCAAGAGCGAGTATTTTTATCCTATGTTGAAAGCCATTCGCCGAACCTTTGCAGCATTGACTGTAACTGTGCTGGCCTTTCAGGCAGTGGCATCATTTTTGTCATGGATTGAACACCAGGACGAATCAGTAGCTGACACCTGGGTCGATGAGGATGAATTTGAAGATGCCTGATATTGAATACATTCCAGGTAGCTGCAATATTGGCAAAGGTGAAGTTCGTAGAAGGCAATTAGTCGCACTGGTTGGTTTATTTTTCTCAGTAACAACTCTACTTGCATTTAATACAGTTGATACTCCTACTGAAGTACGTCTTGGTATCTTTTTTCCACTGATGGTTGCATCAGTTGGATTTGTTCAATCACGTTCTAAGTTCTGCCTGGCTTACGGTTTTGCTGGAACATTTAACGTGGGCAAGATGGGCGACATCAAGCGAGTAGCCAGCAAGGAAGACAGGGCTGCAGATCGAAAGACCGCGCTTGTCATCCTAGGTAAATCTTTTCTTCTAGCAGCCCTAGCGACAGCGGTGGTATTAGTACTACCCTTTTAGCATGAAGATACAAATTCATACACGCAATGCAGATTTAGCCGAAGATTTCAAAGATATCGCAACCGAAAAACTCAACAGCATGGAGCGATTTAGTGTTGTTATTGATCGCGTTGAAGTTGAAGTTTTACATGAAGCAAATCCTCATCAAGGTAAACACAAACACAAAGTAGTTCTGACCTCACATGGTTCCGGCCCTTTAATTAGAGCAGAAGCTGCTGAGTTCAATGACTTGGCCGCATTTGATACAGCTATTAAAGCTTTTGCTTTACAGATCCGAAAGATCC
>JBIIZP010000073.1:0-4574 GCA_044346215.1 Candidatus Planktophila sp. | reverse complement strand
CCTTAAATCGATTACGTTGCTCTTCATTTTGTTTTTCTTCAGGTTCATCAGCTCGGGCAAAGTGCGAAAAGATTCCGACGATGTCGATGTTGGCAACATGGTGTGCATCCAATTTACCCCACTCGTTGAGAAAGCCTCCACGTGTCATTCCGGTGTCTACTTCTAAATGAACACGGGGACGATTGTTAGACTTCACCGAACCAATTTGTTCAAGAGCAATTATTGAAGATGCTGCTAATTCAATCTCGTTATCGACAGCTAACTTAAAATCTGATCCCGGAGGCACTAGCCACGCAAGAATCGGAGCTGTGATTCCGGCATCTCGCAAAGTAATTGCTTCTTCCAGTAAAGCAACTCCTAAAGAAGTTGCACCTGCTTCTAATGCTGCACGTGCAACTGGAACTAATCCATGTCCGTAGGCATCAGCTTTTACAACGGCCATTACAGGTGTGCCTGAAACATTTTTTAAATGATTGATATTTGCCTTGATGCGATCAAGATCAATACGTGCTTCAGCTCGGTCGAACATTGTTGAAGCCTAGTGCAACTGACTTTTCGAGGGAACATACCTATCGATTGCAATTACAGCCACCAACAAGGCGCTACCGACAAACAGGCCGCCCAAAAGATCGGTAAACCAGTGAGTATGGCGAATGAGTGAAACAACGCAAACTGTTAAAGAAATCAGAACGACACCTGTGCTGGCAAGTCTTCCTTGGTATCGATCTACCTTTGCATATCGGTAAATCAGATACGCCAAAATTCCCCATGACAGAACCGCGTTTGATGCATGCCCACTTGGATAAGACATTCCCCCTGCATGCAAGAGATCAAAACCATCACGAGGCTTGGTGCGACCTAAAACAATTTTGAAAGTTCCAACAACAAGATTAAGTGAGAGTAATGAAATCATCGCTAAATTAAGTGGACGCCAAGTTTTAAATTTATAAGCGATAAAAGATGCCGCAATTAACAAAATAGTTGCCGTTAAACTGCGCAGTCCCAAGTCATCAAGCCGCCTAAGAAAGAATCCAGCAAAGCCTTCAAACTGAGGCTTTGGTTGGCTGTTGATCTCTTTGTCATAGGCAACTAGAGGGCCATTTGTAAGAACTTGTTGTGTAACTATTAAGAAGCCTACAAATAGAAGTAGGGACCAGCGTAGAGCTCTGTCCATTTGTCTTCTACGGTTTTGTGCCAATTTCTCCATCATTCAACCGTTACTGATTTAGCCAAGTTTCTTGGTTGATCAACATCATTGCCACGCACGACAGCCATTTCGTAAGCAAACACCTGCAAAGGAACAGTTGCTAACACTGGTTGAAAAAGAGCTGGTGCGATTGGAATTCGAATGACATGTTCAGCACCTTCAACATGGGCACCTTCTTCAGCAATAACAATCACGCGAGCACCACGAGCTTTGACTTCTTGAATGTTACTAAGCATTTTTTCATCAAGTGCATGCTCATGTCCGGCTGGAAGAATTGCAATCACAGGAGTTCCTTGATCGATCAAAGCAATAGGCCCATGCTTGAGTTCTCCTCCAGCAAAACCTTCAGCGTGGATATAGGCAAGTTCTTTTAATTTAAGTGCGCCTTCTAGAGCAACTGGATATCCAATATTTCTACCTAAAAACAAAACTGTGTCGTTCTGGGCAAACTTTCGAGTTAATTCGCGAAGAGGTTCGACGGTTTCAAGAATCTGTTCAATTTTGCCCGGAAGTTCTAACAGCTCCTTATAGAGATCGCGAACTTCTGAATCCTTTAGGGAGCCATTAACCTGACCTAGGTGTAAACCAATCAAGTAAACAGCGATGATTTGAGTTAGCAACGCCTTGGTAGATGCAACGGCAATTTCAGGCCCTGCATGCGTGTACAGCACTGCATCTGATTCGCGAGGAATGGTTGAACTATTTGTGTTGCAGATTGCTAAAACTCTTCCGCCCGCTGCCTTGGCATGGCGCACAGCCATTAAGGTGTCCATCGTTTCACCAGATTGTGAAATTGCGATAATCAAAGTGCTTGAATCAATGATTGGGTCGCGGTATCTAAACTCGCTGGCAATCTCTACATCGACCGGGATCTTTGCCCATTTTTCAATCGCATACTTGGCAACCATTCCTGCGTGATATGCCGTTCCACATGCAATCACGGTGATCTTCTTTAGTGAACGAATCTCATCTGCGCTCATGTGTAATTCATCAAGCACAATTTGGTCGTTATCGCTCAGGCGGCCAATCAAAGTATCTGCAACCGCTTTTGGTTGTTCAAAAATCTCTTTCAACATGAAATGTGCAAAGCCACCCTTTTGCGCAGCACTGGCATCCCATGAAATCTCATACTGCTTTGGCTTTACCGGCTTGCCATCTAGATCTGTAATTTCGACAGATGTAGGAGTCATAGTGACAACTTCATCTTGGCCTAGCTCCATCGCTTTCTTTGTGAACTCAATAAATGCTGCAACATCTGAGGCCATGAAGTTCTCTCCATCGCCTAGGCCAACAACGAGCGGAGAATTACGTCTGACTCCAACAATTACATCTGGAGCATCAGCATGAATAGCGAGCAAGGTAAATGACCCACGAAGGGCTTTAACTGCATCGCGCATTGCTGCAGTTAAATCCCCGTTGTGCTCTTTGCGTAAATCACTGAGCAAGTGCGCTACTGATTCAGTATCTGTTTCAGATGAAAACTTATGACCTTTAACCTCTAGTTGTGAGCGAAGCTCGGTGTAGTTTTCAATAATTCCGTTATGGATAACTGCAAGCTTTCCTTCATTATCAACGTGAGGATGTGCGTTTCCATCCGTTGGCCCACCATGTGTTGCCCAACGTGTGTGACCAATTCCTGAATGAACAACAGGAAGGGATTCATCAAGTGAATTTTCTAAGTTGGAAAGTTTTCCGGCCTTCTTTTGAATAAACAACTTACCTGGAGTTCCAAGTGCGATTCCTGCAGAGTCATATCCGCGGTATTCAAGGCGACGTAAGCCTTCAATCAAAGGATGTGAGGCAGATTGTGGCCCTGTGTAACCCACAATTCCGCACATAAACTATTGCTCCTAGTTCGTTTTAATAGATAACTCAGTTTTAACTACATCTGCAAGGTGCTGAGCCACTTCTTGCGCAAGGCTATCACTGGCGGCTTCAACCATGACTCTTACAAGCGCCTCTGTCCCAGATGCGCGTAGTAAAACTCGCCCCGAATCGCCTAGGCGATCTTCTGCTGATTTCACAGCATCTTCAATGGCAGCATTTCCTGGCAGCTTATCCTTGGCAACATCTTTAACGTTGATAAGAACTTGCGGGAACCGAACCATTGATGCTGCTAATTCTTGAAGAGTTTTCCCTGTTCGGACAACCTCTTGCATAAGTTGTAACGCAGTTAACAGGCCATCACCTGTATTGGCTAACTGGCGCATGATGACATGGCCAGATTGTTCTCCGCCTAATGAATAATCATTTGCGATCATGTTTTCAAGTACATATCGATCACCAACAGGTGTTGTCACAACGTTGATTCCAGCATCCTTCATTGCATGCATAAATCCAAGATTGCTCATTACGGTGCCAACGACGGTATCTGATTTCAAGACACCGCGAGCTTTAAAACCACGTCCCAAAATTGTCAGAATGTGATCGCCATCGATTTCATTTCCTAAAGCATCAATTGCTAGGCAACGGTCAGCATCACCATCGTGTGCGATTCCAAGATCTGCACCTTCTTTTAGAACTGCCGCACGTAGTTGGTGCAAATGTGTTGAACCACAGTCTTGATTGATATTCCAGCCATCAGGTCCACTAAAAATTGCAACTACTTCTGCTCCTGCACGCCGATAGGCCTCGGGTGCAACGTAAGAAGATGCCCCGTTAGCGCAATCGACCACAATCTTTAAACCCTTTAGTGGTGTTTCAACTGAAGACAGCAGATGCTGTAAATACTTTTCTGTTACAGAGTCATCATTAATAACTCGACCAACATTGCGACCAGTTGGACGCTCCCAATCCTCACCCATTCGGGCTTCAATGCGAGCTTCGATTGCATCATCTAACTTTCCACCGCCGCGTGCGAACAGCTTGATTCCGTTGTCGGGCATTGGATTGTGGGATGCAGAGATCATCACGCCAAGATCGCATTTCAATTCAGCTACAAGATGTGCGATTGCAGGTGTTGGTAGAACTCCAACGCGATACACATTGATGCCAGCACTAGTTAAACCAGCGACAACAGCTGCTTCAAGAAACTCTCCTGAGGCGCGTGAATCCTGCCCAACAATTGCAGTTGGTTGGTGATCTTTATTTGATGAGCTTTCGACCAAAATATGCGCCGCAGCAACAGAAACATCTAACGCTAGTTCTGCGGTGAGATCACGATTGGCTAAGCCACGGATTCCATCGGTGCCAAAAAGCGCCAATTGAACTCCTTTGGTAAAAGTGAATTAACGCTTTGAATATTGAGAACGCTTACGAGCCTTCTTAAGACCGTACTTCTTGCGCTCAATAACACGTGCATCACGTGAAAGGAATCCAGCCTTCTTAAGTGCTGGACGGTTTGCTTCTTCATCAATTTGATTAAGAG
>JBIIZP010000072.1:0-4675 GCA_044346215.1 Candidatus Planktophila sp. | reverse complement strand
GGATTTCAGGCAATGGCCGCAGCCCTTGGTGGAGTTGTTAGCCAAACAGGTAAGTCTGAATTCGGCCGCACAGATACAACCGTTGTTACAACGTCCAAATTATTTGCAGGGCTGCCAGCACAGCAAAGAGTGTGGATGTCCCACGGAGATGCTGTTTCACAGGCACCTGCAGGGTTTTCTATTTGTGGCACAACCGCTGATACGCCTATTGCAGCTTTTGAAAATGAAACAGCGCAATTTGCCGGAGTTCAATTCCACCCAGAGGTTTTACATAGTGAATACGGGCAAGCGATCCTTAGTAATTGGCTGATAAAGATTGCCAAGTGTGATGCAACTTGGACTACAGCAAATATTGCTGAAACTGAGATTGCAAAGGCTAAAGCATTAATCGGAAGTAAAAAAGTGATTTGTGGACTATCTGGAGGAGTTGATTCAGCAGTTGCGGCAGCAATAGTTCAGAAGGCGGTTGGAGATCAACTCACCTGTGTCTTTGTCGATCATGGCTTGTTACGCAAAGGCGAAGCAGAACAAGTAGAACGGGATTTTGTCGCTTCAACTGGAGTTCAATTGGTTGTAGTTGATGCCAAGAAGCAGTTCCTAGATGCATTAAAGGATGTAACCGACCCCGAAGAAAAGCGAAAGATTATTGGACGCGAATTCATTCGTACTTTTGAATCAGCTGCCCGCGCAATTGCGTCCGAATCTGATGTTGAATTCCTAGTACAAGGAACCTTGTATCCAGATGTTGTGGAATCAGGTGGCGGAACCGGGACTGCAAACATTAAGTCACATCACAATGTTGGTGGCTTACCCGATGATCTTCAATTCAAGTTGGTAGAACCACTTCGCACATTGTTTAAGGATGAGGTTCGACAGGTTGGCCTGGAACTTGGGTTACCCGAAGAGATTGTTTGGCGACAGCCATTTCCTGGTCCTGGACTTGGAATTCGAATTGTTGGTTCAGTAACGCAAGAACGTTTAGATTTGTTGCGCGAAGCTGATGCAATTGCCAGAGAAGAGTTAAAGTCTGCTGGGTTAGACCGACAGATCTGGCAATGCCCAGTTGTTCTTTTGGCTGATGTTCGAAGCGTTGGCGTGCAAGGGGATGGCCGCACCTATGGCCACCCGATTGTTTTGCGCCCAGTATCGTCTGAGGATGCCATGACCGCTGATTGGTCACGCGTCCCATATGAGGTACTTGAAAGGATTTCTACACGCATAACCAACGAGGTTCGTGGGATCAATCGAGTGGTCCTTGATGTGACAAGTAAGCCACCTGCCACCATTGAATGGGAATAAATTAAGGGTTTTCACAGGGTTTCGATTTACCATTAGTCCATGTCAAGGGGAATTCAAGTGAAGAGATTAATCGTTGCAACGGTATCACTTGCTGCAATATCTGCTTCCTCGATACTTGTTTCACCTTCTGCTTTTGCTAACACAAAAAATAAATCAGCAAAAGTTTCTACAATTAAATGTGCAGCAAATAAAGCTGTTGGCCACACGCCTCCATCAGTTGCACCAGCTGAGAAAGTATTGAAGCGCTTCCCGCGAACATTTACATTTATAACAAATTGCGGAGATATCGTAGTAACAACTGTTGGCGCTAAAGCACCAGTCACAATTACACAGTTGGCTACACTCGCACGAGGCCGTTACTTCAATGATTCCTTGTGTCATCGCCTAACAACCCAAGGTTCCTTTGTCCTTCAATGTGGCGATCCAACGGCAACAGGAACTGGTGGACCCAACTTCACATACCGTGATGAAAATCTCCCAGACCAAAAAGGCATTAACTATCCAGCAGGAACAGTAGCCATGCGTAATAGTGGGCCTGGAGTTAATGGGGAAGGTACAAATGGAAGCCAATTCTTTTTTGTTTTTGCTGACACAACATTGTTACCTAGATACACAATTTGGGGAAATGTGACCCAAGGTTTGGATATCGTAAAAGCGATTGCTAAAGCTGGAGTTAAAGGTGGCGGGGCAGATGGCACACCTAATCAGCAGATATCAATTAAGCGCGTGACGGTTTCAAACAACTAATTTAGTTGAGCAAAACTTAAGCAGTGTTTACAATCTTGAAAGCTTCAGCGATACGACCTTCTGGAAGCCCGCCCATGCCAGCGTTGCGTTGACCCCATTCTCGGACCATCTTCTCTAAATCTTTATTGTGCGCAGTTTGAGATGCGTGCGCGTGTAGCGCCGCCATCTTTAGATCAAATGTGTCGGTGATATCAACCCAATGATCTGGGTGTGCAAATCCAGAAACCCAAACCTCTTTAACGCGCCAAGGCTGCAGGCCCTCTTTTTCCATTAAGTCAGTGAAGGCAAAGGGGTTACGTGCATCAGGGTAAACAGCTTGAATTGTTGCCTCTCCTGCAGCTAGGTGGTCTGGGTGACTTGCACCGATTCGATCCCAGTTACGTTCAGGACTTTGACACACAATTCGATCTGGTTGCGAAATACGAATCTGGCGGACAATGTCTTTGCGAAGTTCGATAGTTGCTTCTAAATGTCCATCAACATAATTTAAGAAAGTTATGTCAGTGACACCAATTGCTGCACCTGCAGCACGTTGCTCGCGCTGACGAATTGCTGGCATCTCCTCTTTGGTAAAACCTGACTCTTCTCCACCTTGATCGCCATTTGTACAAAAGACGTAGGCGACTTCAATTCCCTTTTTTACCCACTGAGAAATAGTTCCCGATGCTCCAAAATCAGAATCGTCAGGGTGGGCGTTGACGACCAAAACTCGCTTGATCTCGGTATCTGCGATCGGTTCCATGCATGAAGCCTAATAGACTCAACCTCATGACTGAAATCGATCCACTTATTGGGGGACTTAACCCTCAGCAAGCGGAGGCGGTTACCCATGCAGGCGGGCCACTTTTGGTTGTCGCAGGTGCTGGATCTGGAAAGACTCGAGTCTTAACTCGTCGAATTGCATATTTGATGTCGCGCAGAAATGTTGCTCCCTATCAAATCCTCGCAATTACTTTTACAAACAAAGCCGCAGGAGAAATGAAAGAACGTGTGGCCGAACTTGTAGGGCCTATTGCAAAGTCCATGTGGGTTTCAACATTTCACTCGGCGTGCGTTCGCATCCTGCGCCAAGAAGCAACGCGTCTTGGATATAGCAACTCTTTTAGTATCTACGACTCTGCTGATTCGCAACGACTGTTAACAATTGTGGCGAAAGAGTTAAACCTTGATCCCAAGCGATATCCGGCACGCCAATTCCAGTCCATGATTTCGAATGCAAAAAATGAGTTATTGGGTCCTCAGGACTATTTGAACGCAACAACTAATCATTTTGAACAGGTTGTAGCCGATGTCTATGCGGTGTATCAACAACGACTAATCCGCGCTAATGCAATGGATTTCGATGATTTGATTTTAAAAACTGTAGAAGTTTTGCAACTTTTCCCAGAAGCTAAGGCTCGCTTTAGATCACGCTTTCGTCACGTTTTAGTTGATGAGTATCAAGACACTAACCATGCCCAATACATCCTCGTAAAAGAGTTGGTAGGGAGCGACCTTGAAGGCCAACCACCTGCAGAGTTATGTGTTGTAGGAGATGCAGATCAGTCCATTTACGGCTTCCGAGGTGCGACGATCCGCAACATTTTGCAGTTTGAGTTTGATTATCCAAATGCACGAACGGTGTTGCTAGAGCAAAACTATCGATCAACTCAAAATATTCTAAATGCTGCTAATGGGGTAATCACTTGTAACGAAAGCCGCAAAGAAAAGAATTTGTGGTCAGATGCAGGTTCTGGAACTCCACTAGTTGGTTATGTTGCCGAGAGCGAGCATGACGAGGCGAACTTCATTGCCGATGAAATTAGGTCATTGCAGAGAGAAGGCGTTTCTACTCCTGGAGACACTGCAATTTTTTATCGTACCAACGCTCAATCACGTGTCTTTGAAGAAGTCTTTATGCGTAGCGCGCTTCCTTACAAAGTTGTCGGTGGTCTTCGATTCTATGAGCGCCGTGAAGTAAAGGATCTATTGGCGTATTTGCGGGTCTTGGCCAATCTTGAAGATGAAATTTCTCTTCGCCGAATCATTAATGTTCCTAAACGAGGCATTGGTGATACTTCCCTGGATTACGTTGATTTGTTTGCTAGGGATAACAACATTTCATTTTGGCAAGGTTTACTTCGCTGCCAAGAAATTGGATCCGTACCTACCCGTGCAGCACATGCAATCACTGAATTTACTTCGATGATCAGCGCATTAAGCGTCTTGGTTGAAGCAAAGACCAAGCCATCAGTCATTGTTGAAGCTGCGCTGGAACAATCTGGTTTGCTCAAAGAGCTCATTGATAGCACCGATCCACAAGATGAAGTTCGAGTAGAAAACCTAAAGGAACTTGTTGCAGTTTCAATGGAATACGAGGAAAGACCATTTGAGGAGCTTGGTGAAGATGAAGAGATTTCACTTGCTGGTTTCTTGGAAAAGGTTTCCTTAGTTGCAGATGCCGATGAGATTCCAGAAGGAGAAGATCATGGCGGAGTTGTAACAATGATGACACTTCACACCGCTAAGGGTCTTGAATTTCCAACTGTTTTCTTAACAGGCATGGAGGATGGAATTTTCCCTCACTCCAGAACTCTCGGAGAAAAAGATGAGATCGAAGAAGAACGTCGTCTTGCATATGTTGGATTAA
>JBIIZP010000010.1:0-15121 GCA_044346215.1 Candidatus Planktophila sp. | reverse complement strand
CCCGCGTCAAATGAAATTTGTGGTCCCTTGCCTCGAGCAATACCCGCTTCATCCAGACGCTTGATTCCGACATGATCAACATGTACCCACTGCGCAGCTGCGATAAGTTTTTTAGCTGCATCATTCACTACTGCCTGCGCTACAGGTTGGCGGGTACTAATTGCTCGAGCACTGTGTTCTTTGGATGCAACGATTACACTTCCAGCAGTTGCTGATGAGCCAATTGAAACTCCTGAGGTATCCACGCCTTCCTGAGCAAAAATACGTAAAACTTCTTTGCCATCTATATCTTCACCTATTGTTCCAACAATTGCACTTTTGATTCCTAAGCGACTCATGGCCACAGCGGCAACAGCGGCAGGTCCACCACCTGCGCGGGCAATTTCGTTTGCAAGAACTCGTTCATCTTCATCTGGATACCTATCAACCAGAGCAATCGTATCCATCGTGATGACACCAACACATACCGCTTGAACAGAACTCAATTGTTATCTTTCTTCTTTGCATCTGCCAAAGCAGTCGCACGCGCACCAGTAATATGTTGAAGTGTTAGTTTTGACGCTCGCTCTCCATCGCCACTTTCAATTGCATCCAAGATTTCATTATGCTCATTACGAGAAATATCTGATCGTCCAGGAAGGCGTAGAGTTGTTTCCATAGACATCTTCATTACATCTTGCAGCACGTTTAATGTTTGGTTGATGAATCGATTGCCTACAATGCCAACAATTGTTAAATGAAACTTTGCATCTAATGCTTGTAGCTGGTCAAAATCAACTGGCTTGATAGCGGTAATCGTATCTATCTGATTTAAAGTAGCGCGCAGCACACGAATATCCTCTTTTGTAGCTTTTTCTGCTGCCCACCTAGACGCTGGTACTTCAAGAACTTCGCGGGCATCAAATAGTTCATTAAGTCCATGAGTTTTGGTCATAACTGAAGCACGAAGCTCTTGAGCTACAACAGGTTCTTGGACAAAAGTTCCTTGGCCATGTTTGATCTGCACTATCCCCTGTGCCTGCAAAATATGAAGCGCCTCTCGCAAGCTCGGACGACTTACTTCAAGCAAATCCGCCAGTTGACGCTCTGGTGGCAATTTATCCCCAGGCATCAACTTCTGAAGTTCTATTAACTCCAGTAACTGAGTTGCGATGCGGGCAGCTCTCTGCGGAGCTAACTGTGTAACTGCACTCATTCTTATCCCTTTACAGCACCAGCTGTAAGGCCAGCTTGGAATGACCGCTGCATAAATAGATACATCACAATCATCGGAAGCGAAGCAATTAGAATCGCTGTAAACTGCATGCTGTAGCTTGCGAAGTATTCACCTTTGTAATCGATAAGAATTAATGGAAGAGTCTTTTTACTTGTCTCTGTGATTAACATAAGAGGATAGAGAAGATCGTTCCAAGTAATTACAAATAGAAAAATAGCAGTAGCTCCGAGGGCAGGCTTAGACAACGGCAATGCAATTGAACGATAAATTCTAAACTGACCTGCTCCATCCATGCCGGCGCACTCAAACATTTCCTTGGGCAGATCCTTGAAGAATGCCGACAGTATGAATATTGATATTGGCAAAGTTAGAGCAATATTCACAAGAATCAATCCAAATAAAGAGTTATTCAAATTTAAGTTAACAAATAAGTGGAAAATGGGGATAATGTTGACTTGACCGGGAATTGCTAATCCAAGCGAGAAGAGAATGAAAAGAACTTTACCGGTCACATTCATGAGCCTAGCAATTGAATAAGCAGCAAGGCTTGCAAAAAGAAGTGTGAAAGATACGGAAAGGACAGAAACAAAAACACTATTGAAAAACGGGACGGTTATATTGCTTTCAACAAACAACTTACGAAAGTTGTCAAAGCTCCATACGGCAGGCAGGGACAACGGTTTTGTATAAATTTCAAAATCTGTTTTAAAGGCACCTGTAATCACGATCATGCAAGGAATTAAAATCACAAGAGCATAAATTGAAAGAAGCCCACCGCGAAGAACTTTATACATTATTTCGCCCCATCGTTAACACGTAAAGTCTTTCGTTGGAGCCACGTTATAAATAGGACTAACACAACTAAGACAATGGATTGTGCTGACGCATAACCAAATTTTTGGCTGATGAAGGCCGTGTTATAAATTTGAGTTACAAGAATTTCGGAGGCATAACTTGGACCCCCACCAGTCATTGCGAAAATTAAATCGAATGCCTTAAATGTTTGAATTGTTGTGTATGCGACCACAACGGCGGTAGTTGGCAAGGCCATAGGCCAAGTTACGCCTTTAAATTGCTGCCATCTCGAAGCACCATCTACCTCGGCAGCTTCATAGAGTTCTTTTGGAATCTGTTGCAGTCCCGCAACATAGATAACAATCATCTGCCCTGTGTGAAACCAAACTTGAGTCAACGCAATTGAGTAAAGCGTGATACTTTCATTCCCGAGCCACAGTGGTGCGTAGGCCTCTAGACCTAAAGCCTTTAAAAAAGCAGTAATCGATCCGTAATTAGGATCATAAAGAAAGGTCCAAATTATTCCAACCGAAACAGAGGACAAAATTGTCGGAAAGAAGAAAACTACTCGTAAGAAAACATTTGTTTTTGAGTTCTTAAGTAGAAATGTGGCGAAAAGTAGGGCAAATCCGGTTTGAAAAATTACAACGACCAACATAAAGCGTAAGTTGTTGCCTAAAGCTTTTCGGAACAGATCATCCTGTGTGAGTAAAAAACTCATATTTCGAAGGCCAGTGAACTCTGGAGTTGTAATTCCGTCCCACTTCTGTGTTGCATACAAAAGATTACTTAACGCTGGATAAAGATAAAGAAATGCATAAATCAAAAGGGCAGGCAATACCATCCAAATTAAAGTTTTGTTTTCAAATTTTTTCGATGTCTTTTTTAGGCGCGCAACAGCACCGACACCCCTTTTAAGGGTGTCGGTGCTGTTATTGATCGCGCTTGGCATTAGACCCCTAACGCGGTCTTAATCTGCTTTGCAGCATCAGCAAGAGTTGATTCGACATCCTTGCCTGAACCAATAGCCATGAGTGCACGTTCAACAGGTGTTGCAACACCTCCATTAGTGAACAAGAAGCGAGGTGCAAGCACCAACTTCTTACCCATGATCACAGATGTGTTAAGCAAATCAACATTTTCTGCGTAGTCAACGTTAATCACTGACACATGTTGTGAACTTAGAACCGAATATAGCTGTGCTACAGGTGCGGTTAGAAGGTATGACATGAAAGAACGAGCAATCTTCTGATCTGTGCTGTTTGCCTTTGGGTTGATAGAGAACATGAATGTGTTGTTGGTGATACCTTCGTAAAGAGGCTTTGAATCAACAACTACCATTCCAAAGATTCCCATTTTTCCAGTCATCGCAGGATTTAGAGCCTTGATTGGGCCCATTCCGAATGTTCCAGTTGGATAAATGGCAGCCTTACCAGATGCGAAATCAGCCTGAGCGGCAACATCAGTATAAGCAACAACATTGTTTGGGAAGCAGCCAGCATCATTCATCTGCGCATACTTTTTAGCAATTCCTGTGAACCATGGATCGGTTACAAGTTCTTTGCCTGACTGAATATCCTTGACATGCTTCTCAATTGCAGCAAGTGATGAATCAGAGTTCATCATCATTGCGTTCATTATCTGACCGGCATTTCCCTGAGTCGCTGCAGGCCACGCAAAAGGAATAATTCCCTTTGCCTTAGAAGTCTTGCAGAAAGCTAGAAGCTGGGTCCAGTTAGTCGGTGGTTTCCAACCATTCTTTGCGAACATGTCTGTGTTGTAAATTGGGTTGTTAAATAGTGAATGGTAAGGAACTGCATAAACCTTGCCATTAAGAATTCCTGGTGTCAGAGCTGATTGAATTACATTTTGCTTTACAAAACGCTCATTTGAGAGGTCAACCATCATGTTTGCCTTCGCAAAGTCAGCAAACTGCTGGCCGCGGAAAATTGTTACTAGTGCTGCCTTAGGGTTAACGCTGACCTTTGATAGCTCAAGGTTCTGATAATTTGTTGAATCGGTGATGACCTGAGTGATCTTTGTTCCCGGGTATTTTGCTTCGTAGTTACGGATGATTTGCTCAAAATAAGGCTTGTCTTCTGAACGCCAGTGACGGAATTCAATTGAACCCTTTGGAGGAGTTAAGTTCGCAACTGGTCTTGCGTTCGTTGCGCCTAGAAATACGCGCTGCCAAGTTAGCTTGCCATTTGATGTTTCTTTGCAAATGAGTGATGTTGTCTTTTGCCCTGTGCTTATGCCTTCTGTTGTGCAACGCTTACCGAATGTTGGTACTTCGTTCGCGTTAGCAACTGCAAGTGGAGTGATAACAAGTGCCGCAGCAACTGTTGCAACTACACCAGCACGGAGTGAAGCAAAGGCTTTGTGTCCTTTAGTTTTCATTTTTATCCTTGCTTTCGAGGGTTGGTTGTTGTTTACCATTCTGTGAGGGGTATCCCTAACATTTTTGCCATTCGGCGAATACCTGGTCGCACATCGATCCACGAGATGACCAAGTGATGCGGATATCCACCAGTGACTATTCCATTCACTAACGCAGCGGCATCAGGTTGAGTGATAACCGTTGCTGTATTGCCTTGGAAGTGATTGGGAGCTGGGATAGATTCCCCTCGGCTCACAACCATGCGTAAACCCGTGCGATTGCTCGGATCTACATCCCGATCAATACGGAACAGCGTTACTGGTCCGGTTTTGAGCGGAAAATTACCTGCAACGCCAAGTTTGCGATTGCAGTGTGTTGTTTGCGTTGCATTCTTTGGATCGGCTGCAAGCTTTGTTGCCGCAGATCCACAGTGCCATAAACGAACTAAACCTTGTGAAGCATCAAGATCAACAATGTCTACTAAATAATTTTCATCTGACCCAAGTGCTTCGCACATCATCATTGTCACGGCACCTAGAACATCCCGCTCACATGTCGTTACTGTGCCACGATCTGCAAGGCGACCTAGAGATGAACAAATACACGCCCCCATTTCAGTTGGAAACTCTGGCCAGCAACGGATTGCGATCGCATCGAGTAATTCATCTTCGCGCCACTTATCCAGTGCAACTTCGACGCCATAAACTTTTTTTGCTTCATCAACATTTACTGATGCAAGTGAAGGCTGGGCAGCAACTGCACCTGCATATGCAAGTTCACGGGCTTCTTCTTTAACTTCTGAAATCTTTCCGAAAGCATCATCAATTGTGATCTGACGAATATCTAAACCAAATAGAGAACGAATTTGTTGGGCGTCGTAAACACAAGGGGTAAACCCTATTGGTGCATCTCCAACTGCGCCAATCTTCTTGCCTTTCATCCAATCAAATGCTTTTTGCGCATCTTCCTCGCTACCAAGTTCACCAACAATATTTTCTGGAGTTGATGCAGCAGGAAGTTTTCCTGCGAGCGCATCCTTAATTGCTGTGCGTACTTGCGGTTCATCTGCATTTCCATGAATATGGCAAATAGATTGACCAACATTCATCAATGCATGTGCAGCAAGGTTGACTCCGCACATTGAATTCAACTTCAAACGCTCACCAACTTCGCCAGGTTCGCGCATCGACCATCCAAGTACAGGTCCTTTAACTTTTCCTAGAAGTTCTACCGCTGGAGATGCATCGGAAAATGAGGCCATAAACAAAATATGTAGATCGGCTTCAGGAAGAGTTACAGCAGCAACATCTTCAACCGTCATCACTAGATCAGCAGGACCAACAACTGTGGCGTCAAGCTCGGTAAGCAATGCACGAGCAGAATCAAAGTTGGCTTGGGCACAGGTAAGGTCGAAGGTAGGGCGCGCTAGTGCAACGAGAGCAACGGTGCTCATTAAACCTCCAGTGGTAAGACCTCTTGGCAGAGAGTGCCACTGGATTGGGCTCGAGTCAATGCTGAAATGGCATTTTTGCGCTTCGTTATAGGACTGTGATGGGTGATTATTTCTGGAGAAGAAAGGCTCTGGTCCGACCATTGACCTCGAAAGAGGGCCAATTTGGGTCCACCGAGAGCAGTTTTACCCCTGAATCAGTGGCCACAATGGTGTCTTCGGCCTTCCACCCTCTACCCGTCGGGTTCCATGCAATGGGCTGGTTGTGTGCGATCAAGCGTGAACTGGTCTGGTTTGCCGGCCAATCGCGAGGTAAAAATCCTGTGGGGCCACCTTGGTGATGCTTTGTCCATTCATCGGCATCAAAGCCATTAGCTGGATAAGCCGCAATAGCTGCATTGATTGGATCTGAAAAAGGTGCGCCAACAACTGTTGTATCTAGCAAAGCTGCTTCCACTTTATAAACAGATGTGTAATCAGAAACCATCTGATCTGTTACGTCGCCGAAAGTAACGATGCGCGTAACGGATGCAATTAATCCTTTGCGCTTTGCACAAATTGATGCAGATACTCGATTGCCCACGACAGCATCCGTTGGAAGTGGGTGTCTAAATTGATGAACTCGGTCTTGCCCCGCAACGCCTAAGAAGGCAATTTCCAAATCGGCTTGCCATAAGGAATGTGTGATCAATCCTGCGACATCAAGCTCGCGGTCTGAACTTTCAACTTGCTTCATGGCATTTCCTAATGCACTGGCTGCATCAACACAAATCTCTTTAAATCGAGCAAAGTCTGAATCAATAAGAGAAGCGCGAATCATTTCAACTTCAGTACCTAAGTCAATCCGATCTGCACCGGGTTGATCGCTTCCGACTTTTGGCCCTGTTGGAAGAAGCGGGTCACGTCCTTCAGACCACTTAATTGTTTTAACAGTAACTTCACTTGGAAGTTCTTCAGCAATTAGTCGTGGCGCTTCTATAACATTGGTTATGGCTGTTGCAGAATCTTGCGTAATGATTAAATCAAAGCAAGCCATGTCAATAGTTGTTGGCACATGAGCACGTCCTGCGATTGCCCAGGCAAGGTTTGGATTACGACGCAGAACAAAGCTGTCTAAGCCTTTCTCCTTCATTACTTCACGAAGTGGCTGCAGGCGTTGATTAAATGCGCTCATAGTGGCAATTCTATTCCCCACTCCTTGCGGACAAGGTCAAAGGCCGGCGGGATAGAAGAATTGATTTGAACTGAGGAGGCTGCCCACTGAGTCGCTACCAATAAGCATTGTGAGGGATCTAATTCGTTTGCTAAGGCTGCCAAATACCCAGAAATGAATGCATCCCCCGCTCCAGTTACATCGATTGCATCAACTTTCAAGGCTGACTGCTGAAGCTTTTGTTTCTTTGAATAGTATCGAGCACCATTTAGGCCATCGGTTAAAACAATCTCATCAAACCGATCTAGGTGATTTTCTGGATTCACGCCACTTGGAATATCTGAAACCGAACCAATAGCTAAATGTGCGTGGCTGACATTTGCATCCACTAACGCTGCTGCTCCAACCACTGTTAAACATCCTGATGACTCTGCTCGCAGAAGGTCATTTAAAAATTCTTCTCTCCACAAAACAATGGCAACTACGTCGCCTTCTGAAAATGGAACATTGTCCATTCGTAATTCGCGCAAGTATGGCTTTGTCATTGAAATGATTGTGCGCTCAGCTTTGTCATCGATCAAAATAAGAGCGTTCGATGTTGGGCCATCTATTTCTGTGATGATTGAATGTTTAATCTCGCTCTTATCCAAGACTTCACGTAATTTCTTTCCATTGTCGTCATTCCCCAGGTAGCCAACAAAGTTTGTTTCTACTGCGGTAGTGCATAGCCCTAATGCAACATTGGCAGAAGTCCCGCCAGTTCTTTCTTCGGTTCTGGTTGAGTTCATAAAAGTTCCTGGCGTTGGGAACTTTTCAACATACACAACAGTGTCAATTGCTATCGGTCCCTGAACCCAAACTCTCTTACTCATGAATTTTTACCAGCATATCTGCACACGCCATTAAATCTTCCTCGACTTCATCCCAAGCAACATCCTTAATCCACGGAATTGAATAGAACTCTGCTTTCTCTGGCCACCTAGCTGCGAACAATGCCCCGGATAGAGCTGCGACAGTGTCTGTGTCTCCACTTAATGAACACGCTAGAGCAAAAGCTTCAGCGCAATTGTTTGCCTTTTTCACAACCCAAACAACTGCTTGCAAAGTCTCAAGTGGATCCAAAGAAATACCACTGGCAGGTGGTGTCCATTTTGAGTAATCAGGGAGATCTTCACCAGCAAATAAACCTGCTGCAATTTGTGCGCACTCAATCGCTTTTGGAGATTTATGAGTCACTTCCACTAGGGCCTTGATCCACTCATCGCGATTTTGATTCAAATACAGACCGCAAAGTGCGGTTCGCATAATTGCACCATTGGTCTCCCCAATGACTCCGCGCTCTCCTGATTTAACCTCTAACCCAAGTGCAGTGCGTGTTGTTGGACCAAGCCCGCGCAGTCTGGGAACTGCCTTGCGCAACTGCGCTAAGAACTCTTCGGCAGCTTCTTCCGGTGACGACTTTTTTAGTGACTTTATTGTTAAGACAGAGAGCAATGTGTCATCGCTTACCCCGCCTAGTGGCCATCCTTCTTTCGGTAACAATTCCTGAGGAATGACTTCTGGAGTATCTTCCATGAATTCGTAGAAAACTCCGAAGGCATCACCTGCTGCATAGGCCAATAGCGGCGTAGCAATCTTTGGAAATTCTCTCACTACAGGCGTCCAGCTTGATGCACACGCTTTAAGAACTCTTGAGTCTTTGGATTCTGAGGGTTATGCAGTACTTGTTCGGCGGTTCCACGTTCGACAATGTTGCCTGATTCCAAGAAACAAACCTCATCTGCAACCTGTGTAGCAAATCCCATTTCGTGGGTTGCAAGAACCATGGTCATTCCATCGCTCTTCAAATCACGAACGGCAGTTAAAACCTCATTAACCAAAACTGGATCTAGAGCAGATGTAATTTCATCCAATAGCAACAAGCGAGGGCTAACGGCTAATGAGCGAATAATTGCTACACGCTGCTGCTGTCCACCGCTGAGGCGATCTGGATATTGGTCAGCTTTATCGGCTAAATCAAAGCGCTTCAGCAGGTGCATCGCATGGGAATTAGCCTCATCTTTGCTCTTGCCATGAACTTTAATCGGAGACAAGGTGATATTTTCTAAAACTGTTTTGTGCGGGAAAAGATTAAATGATTGAAAAACCATTCCGAGGCGGCGACGTACTTCATCTACATTGACATGTGGGTCTGAGATTTCTTTTCCATCAAGAAAAATTTGTCCATCATCAATTGATTCAAGCAAATTAATGCAACGTAGCAATGTTGACTTGCCAGACCCAGATGCGCCAATCAAAACCGTTGCTGTGTGCTCCGGGACGGTCAGAGATAGGTCTTTAAGAACGAGCTCAGCATCAAAAGACTTACGGATATTTACAAGCTCTAGAACATTACTCATTAGATCGCACCTTCAGAGTTCTGCGCGCTAGTGCGCTGTCTAATTACTCTATCTGTGTAACGGGTCAATGGAATTGTTATAAGCAAGAACAAGATTGCTGCCACGACATACGGGGTGTAATCAAAGGTGCGGCTGGCATTGATTTGAGCTGCTCGAACTGCATCTGTAACACCCAGAATTGATACCAAACCTGTGTCTTTAAGGAGTGAAACGAAGTCATTAAGTAGTGGTGGAACAACACGTCGTATTGCCTGCGGCAAAACAACAAAGCGCATTGTTTGTCCCGAAGTTAAACCTAGAGAACGTGCTGCTGCGCGTTGACTTGGATGGATAGACAAAATTCCGCTTCGAATAACTTCGGCAACGTAGGCAGAGTATGTGAGTACAACTGCAACTGTGCCTAAGAAAATTACATTACTTGAAACACCTTTTAACCCAAGTGCTGGAACTCCGAAACCAACTAACAAGATAATCAAGATAAGTGGTGCGCCACGGAAGATATCAACGTAGGCGGTGGCTAAAAATCTAAATGGAGTTAGCGCTGGGGACTTTGTTGTCCGCATAAGCGCTAGACCTAAAGCAATAACTCCGATTGCTGCTCCCCCGATGAAGGTGAGCTGCAAATTAATCCAAAGACCTTTTATGACTGTTGGAAAAACCTCTTTGCCGTATTCGATATCAAAGAAAGTTGTCTTAACTGTTTCCCAACCTGGGCTTGTTACAAGAATTACAAACAATGTACCAAGTACAAAAATAGAAGAAGCCGCAGCAATACCTGCTTGCTTGCGGCTTATCGCACGCCGGGACTTACGGCGTTGTATTTCACGTGAGCTTGGCGACCACGCAGAGCTTTGCTTCTCTGACATGGTCGCCAAACTACCGTCTTTACTTCTTAGTTCCTATTAAGGCTTCAATACAGGTGCGCCAGCATCAGTTGCTAGCCACTTATCTGTAATTGCTGCCAATGTGCCATCTGCAGTGATTGCATCAACCGCACCAGATACACATGAAGTTAGCTTGCTGCCCTTAGTTAGCAAGAGACCGAACTGATCTCCTGAACCTGTTGATGGCAACTGGCCAACGATTAGACCGTTTGGAACTTCAACGCCTGCAAGATAGAAAGCAGTTGGTAGATCTACAACGAGACCATCAATCTGCTTGTTTTTCAGAGCTGAAACACCTGCAGCGTTGTCATTGAATACCTGAGGTGTTGAACCAATCTGGTTTTGAATTGCATCAAGTGAAGTTGTACCAACAGCTGCGCCAAGCTTTGCATCCTTAAGTTCTGCAAGAGTTGTCTTTCCTTCAATCTTGCTTCCCTTGAATGAAACGATTGCTTGTGGTGCTGTGTAGTAAGGTGATGAGAAATCAACAGCGTTCTTACGCTCTTCTGTAATTGAGAACTGCTGCAAGTTGAAGTCGAAGTTCTTTTCTCCTGGTGTGACTGCTGAATCAAATGTTGTACGAACCCATGTGACATCTGCTGCATCAAATCCGAGTTGCTGTGCAACTGCGTAGGCAACCGCACCTTCGAAACCATTTCCGGTCTCTGGTGCATCATCAATGATCCATGGGTAGTAAGCAGGCTCACCAGTTGCGATTGTTAGCTTGCCTTCAGTTACTAATGCAAGATCTGCCTTTTCACATGATGCTGATTCAGATGTTGATGAATCTGATGATGAACATCCTGAAAGTGTTAGCGCTGCTGCAATTACAACAGCTGAAAATAAAGTAAAACGCTTTTTCAACGTAATCTCCTAAAGTGTCAGGGGATCATCACTAACTAAACTAACTAGATCAGAACAGTTAGTTAGACCCACGCTTGCCGATGATGGTGGCTATCGGCCTGGTCTTCACCCGGAGCACCCCGCCGCGGTGGAGGGTTGCCGTCCAGTTAGCCGGGGCTTGATGCTGGAACTCGTGACCACTGCAAATGTTATTGGTGGGTATACGAGTTGTCGACTTGCAAACTAGATGCAGGTGAGCGAAGGGTAAATAAAGCTGTGGTGGCGGGTGAAGGATTTGAACCTTCGAAGGCAGAGCCGGGGGATTTACAGTCCCCTCCCATTGGCCGCTCGGGCAACCCGCCAAGGTCGAACAAGTAGTGCGGCAATTATGGATAGTGCGAGGGGAAAGGATACCTTAGGCAGGTACACGCACAAAATGCGTTTTTAGAGTGAAGGAGCCACCACCATGGCAGCAGATAGCAGTTTCGACGTAACCTCCAAGATCGACCGTATGGAGCTTGATAACGCCATTAATCAGGCGGTGCGTGAGATTGAGACACGCTTTGATTTCAAAAACACAGGTTCAAAGATTGAACTTGAAGGCGAGAAAGTTTTGATTGAAGCAGACACTGAAGAACGCGCAAAGGCAGCTTTAGATGTTGTGAAGGACAAGATGATCAAGCGTGGAGTTTCATTGAAGCACCTCGATGCTGGTGCTCCACAGTTGTCTGGAAAGATTTACAAGATTGCAGCACCTTTAAAGGAAGGCATTTCAACAGAAAATGCCAAGAAGATTGCAAAGATGATTCGTGATGAGGGCCCAAAGTCAGTTAAGACTCAGATTCAGGGCGATGAACTTCGTGTGACTTCAAAGAGCCGCGATGATCTGCAGGAAACAATGGCCATGATTAAAGATGGTGGTTGGGATTTTGCTGTTCAATTTACGAACTTTAGATAATTGAGTAAAAACAAGCTCGGTCTTCTCTTTGGTGTAAGTGCATACTCATTATGGGGTGCATTCCCTTTGTATTGGCCGCTGCTTGAACCTGCTAATCCACTAGAGATTGTTTCTCACCGCGCTGTGTGGACATTAGTTTTTTGCTTCATTGTGCTGGCTGCTACAAAGGCACTTAAGTCAACCCTTGTCACTTTGAAACGCCCAACTGTTGCGGCGAAACTATTTCTTTCTTCCCTTTTAATTTCTATTAACTGGCTTGTATATATCTGGGCTACAAATAATGAGCACGTAGTAGAAGCGTCGTTGGGTTACTACATTAACCCACTGATCATTATTGGTTTTGGAGTTATCTTCCTTAAGGAAAAAATGCGGCCACTGCAGTGGGCAGCGGTATCTATTGCAACTCTTGGAGTTTTAGTTTTAACTTTTGATTACGGTCGCTTACCGTGGATTGCACTTGCTCTAGCTGTCTCATGGGGCAGTTACGGCCTCATTAAGAAGCAGCTAGGACTAGGAGCTTTAGAAGGACTTGCGATTGAAACCTTCATCTCTAGCTTCTTCTACTTGGCATACCTGATTTACCTAGGCGATCAAGGCACCGGCCAGTTTGGTCAAAGCTGGGGCTTAACAGCACTACTTATAAGCGCTGGAGCGGTTACAGCTATCCCACTTCTGTTATTTAACGGCTCAACTAACAGACTTCCATTTACAACAATCGGATTATTGCAATACATCACCCCAACGCTTCAATTTTCTATAGGCGTGTGGGTGCTCAATGAAGATATGCCAACTGCGCGTTGGATTGGTTTCTTGATTATTTGGGCAGCGCTTGTGGCTTTAGCTATTGACTTGATTAAATCAAGCAGAACGGTCGATAACAGCGTCGCATAGCGACATCAATGCACCCGTTGCGTCATTGATAGGCAATGGACCCAGTGCTCCGCGAGCTTCTTTTGCTGTCATGAACAACTGTTCTCGTGATTCATCTAAAGCTTTGTGATTGCGAAGTGCCACCAAAACCTGTTGCACAGTTTCTTCATCTTCGATTGGTGCGCTGAGAAGCTTTTTAAGATCAGCATCTGCAGGATCATTTGATCTCAAAACATTGAGCGTTACCAACGTCGGAACACCTTCGCGTAGATCTGTTCCTGGTGTCTTTCCTGATTGATTTGATTCGCTTGCAATATCAATAACATCATCTGCCAATTGAAAGGCGACACCTATCTTTTCGCCGAAGATAGTTACCGTGTCAGTAATTTCCGCAGGTGCTTTAGAGATCATTCCACCGTAACGCGCAGATGCTGCAATTAAAGAACCAGTCTTATCTGCAACAACCTTGAGGTAATGCTCTAGTGGATCTTGTCCTGGATTAGGTCCCTGGGTTTCCATGATCTGGCCAATAACTAAACGTTCAAATGTTCGTGCTTGTAAGCGAACAGCTGCAGGACCAAGATCGGCCAATAGATCCGAAGACTTTGCAAAAAGAAAATCTCCAGTCAAAATTGCAATCGTGTTTCCCCAACGCATGTTGGCACTTTCGACTCCGCGACGAAGTGGAGCTTCATCCATAACATCATCGTGATACAGGGTTGCAAGATGAGTAATCTCGCAGGCAACAGCGGCGGCGATAACGCCTTCGGCATTTGGATCACCATATTGCGCGGTTAAGAGTGTCAATAATGGGCGTAAACGCTTGCCGCCAGCTGCCACCAGGTGGTGGGCGGTCTCATCAACAAATGGGTACTCGCTGCGAGTATGGCTGCGCAAAAGTGATTCCACTTGTGCCATTTGGCTTACAAGTTGCGTCTCTAATGCTGGCGCAACGTTGGGAATGCCAAATGTGGACATTAGCGAATGAAGATAGCTAGGTCGGTAATGAAATCAAGCACTGGTGCTGGGTAAACACCCAATACCAATGTGATTACCGCCGCGATAACAATTGTTGCGCGGGTAAGAATTGATGGAACTTCAACTGCGGTTCCATCTTCAACCGCATCTGTAAAGAACATTAAGACAATAACGCGGATGTAGAAGAATGCTGCAACCGCACTTGAAAGCACACCTGTGATGACAACAGCTGTTGCGCCATTTTCATAGGCGGCAGAAAAGATTGAAAACTTTCCGATGAATCCACTTGTTAGCGGAATTCCGGCAAAGGCAAGTAAGAAGAGCGCAAATGCAGAAGCTGCAAATGGTGAACGCTTGCCAAGACCCTTCCAACGATTCAGATCCGTAACTTCACCGGATGAGTCGCGAACTAAAGTCACAACTGCAAATCCACCAACGGTTGCAACGCCGTAGGCAAACAGGTAGAAAATAGTTGCATCTAGTCCAGCTTTGTTAAGCGCAATAATTCCTGAAAGCAAGAAGCCAGCGTGTGCAATCGATGAATATGCCAACATACGCTTTACATCACGCTGTGAAATTGCCACAAGTGAACCCAAAATCATGCTGATAATCGCAATGGCTGAGATAACTGGCATCCAAGACCATTCAGCATTTGCAAAAACTGTGTAGTAAATGCGAAGCATCGCACCGAAAGCTGCAACCTTTGTTGCCGCTGCCATGAAAGCTGTAATCGGAGTTGGTGCACCTTGGTAAACATCTGGTGACCAAGAGTGGAATGGAACTGCGCCAACTTTAAAGAGCAAACCAATTGATAGAAATGACATACCAATCAGAAGAAGAACATCGTTTCCGGTGCCACCTACTATCGCTGCCTGAATTCCTGAGAAAGTGATTGAGCCCGAGAAACCATACAAATACGCGGCTCCGAAGAGAAAAAAGGCTGAAGCAAATGAGCCTAGAAGGAAGTACTTAAGCGCTGACTCCTGTGATGCAAGACGACGGCGACGTGAGAGTCCTGCCATCAAATACAAAGGTAAAGATAATACTTCGAGTGCAACAAAGAGCATGATCAAATCAGTTGCAACTGGGAAGATCATCATTCCTGAAACTGCAAATAATGTGAGTGGGTAGACCTCAGTTACTTGATTGCCAGCTTGCGCCGCTTCACGCTCTTCAGCAGAGCCCGGAAGAGCTG
>JBIIZP010000150.1:0-4729 GCA_044346215.1 Candidatus Planktophila sp. | reverse complement strand
TAGAAACAGCAAGCAAAGCGCACTTTGGTGCCGAAGTAAAAGAGCCAGGTAAGGTTTTAGTTTCCGGAAAACTACTAGCTGAAATTTCTCGATCTCTACCAAACAAACCAATCACCTTTGTTTTAGATGGAACACGTGTTTTAGTAACTAGCGGCAGTGCAAAGTTCACCTTGCCAACACTTTCAGTTGATGAGTACCCGAATCTTCCAGAACTTCCAGATTCAACCGGAACAGTTCCAAGTGACATCTTCGCAACAGCGGTTGCACAAGTTGCTATTGCTGCCGGACGTGATGACTCACTCCCAACACTTACAGGCGTCCATGTAGAAATTAACGAAGAAACAATTACTTTTGCGGCAACTGATCGCTACCGTTTAGCGGTTTGTGAAATTCAATGGGCCCCTACAGCGCCAAACACAACAACAACTGCGTTATTACGCGCTCGCACAATTGAATCGGCTGCTAAATCGTTGACTGGTTCTAAAAATGTTTCACTCTCTTTTGCACCAAACACAAGCAATGATCGTCTAGCTGGTTTCGCAGGCGATGGAAAAACCATGACATCACGTATGTTGGACGGCACTTTCCCCCCATACCGCCACTTACTTCCACAAGAGATAACGACAACAGCACTTATTGAAGTTGCAACACTTTTGGACTCTGTCCGCCGAGTAGCACTTGTTACCGATAAAACAGTCCCACTTCGTTTGGATTTTGCTAACAACACACTGTCCCTCGAAGCTGGTGCGGGCGAAGAAGCACAAGCAACCGAAGCAATTGAAATCCTTTTAACCGGTGAACCAATTTCTATCGCTTTTAACCCAACATTTTTAGCGGATGGTTTAAACGCAGTTCAAACAAAGTTTGTGCAGATCTCATTTACAGGATCTAACAAACCTGCGATCTTGATGGGCAAAAGCGATAAAGATGGAAAACTGGAAGAAAGTTACCGTTACCTCTTAATGCCAATGCGTTACGCCTCATAAATTTATTTAATCAGTCTTAGGGGTGTCTAGTGCGTATTAACAAGTTAGCACTCACTAATTTTCGCTCTTATAACTCACTTGAATTAGAGCTTGATGCCGGTGTAATAACTTATATCGGGGACAACGGCTCTGGAAAAACAAACATCGCCGAATCACTTATCTATCTTGCCTTCCTTTCCTCTCACCGGGTGTCAAACAATGTTCCACTGATCGCTTTAGGAAACCAACAAGCGATTATCCGCGCCGAAGTCCAACGCGAAGACCGCACATTACAAATTGATCTAGAGATCAATGCTAGTAAAGCTAACCGGGCACGTATTAATGGAAATCCAACCCGAAGCCAACGCGAGATCCTTGGTGCAATTCAAATAGTTTATTTCTCACCTGAAGATTTAGATTTAGTCCGCGGTGAACCAAGCACCCGGCGCGACTTTTTAGATCGTTTATTAATCACCAGAACCCCACGTTTAGCAGGGGTTATTGCCGATTATGAACGGGTAGTAAAACAACGTAACGCACTATTAAAAACAAGAACATCGGGGGCGGCCCTTGCACCATGGAATGAGCAACTCATAAAACTAGGCGCAGAGTTAACCGCAGAACGGATTGCTTTAATTGATGCACTCAATCCATTTGTTGCACAAAACTACGCCAATTTAAATGAAGTTAAACCTGCATCAATTTCATACAAATGCAGCACTGAAGCTGTTAGTAGAAACATCGAAGAAAACATCATAGCGTTGACAACTCGTTTGGATGAAGTTGCCTATCAAGAGATTGAACGCGGTGTTTCTTTAATTGGCCCACACCGCGACGACCTACATCTACAACTAGGAGATTTCCCGGCAAAGGGTTATGCAAGCCATGGTGAATCATGGTCAATGGCTATCTCGCTTCGAATTGGTTCTTTTAACTTACTTAAATCTGAAGGTGCCTCACCAATTTTAATCTTGGATGATGTCTTTGCCGAACTTGATACATCGCGCAGGATTCAATTAATGTCAGCTACCCAATTAGCGGAACAAACATTTATCACCGCCGCAGTTGAAAGTGATTTACCCGCAGAACTGTTAACACAAAAGTTTTATGTAACACCTGGTGTTGTTAAGAAAGGAAAGGGTTAATGACAAAGCGCGACTTAGCTCTAGATCTTTTTAAAACATTTAAAACCGGCGTAACCCGCAAACCAAATAAACCAGCACCTACGCCACGTGTAGGTCAGCCAGGTGATCCAGAATTGATTGGCGGGGTTCTCAACGATTTGATTTCAGATCGTGATTGGGATTCTGGTCTTGCTGAAGGAAATCTTTTTGTTAACTGGCAAAAAATTGTTGGTGATGAAATTGCACAACACGCACAACCAATTTCGATTTTGGATAATGTGTTAACAATTCAAAGCTCTTCAACCGCGTGGGCAACTCAACTGAATTTAATGGCGGTTGATCTTTTAACAACAATCCAAAAAGACGCCACAGGGGTCCTGATTGAGCGGTTGGCGATCATTGGCCCACAGACCCCAACCTGGAAAAAAGGCATTCGAACCATCCGTAACGCCCGCGGCCCCAGAGACACCTACAACTAACCTTGACCCACTAGGCACCCTCAGCTCCACGCTCAAAGTTCGTCTATGCCCGTCCACAGGGCTTTTCTCGGCTATGTATTCCCACCATTTACGACTAGGATAATCCCATTCCGAGAGGCAAACCCTCTCCAAAAGCCTCTACAGGCGATTTGAAGGATCTAAAGGGAAGGAGTTGTGATGGCCGAGAACTCATATAACGCCTCCAACATCACCGTCCTAGAAGGTTTAGATGCGGTCCGCAAGCGCCCCGGAATGTACATCGGTTCAACTGGAGAACGCGGCCTCCACCACCTGGTCTATGAAGTTGTAGATAACTCAGTTGATGAAGCGCTGGCAGGCCATTGCACCGAAATCAATGTGACTCTGTTAGCTGATGGTGGCCTCGAAGTAATCGATAACGGCCGCGGAATTCCAGTTGACATTCACCCAGTTGAGAAAAAACCAGCTCTCGAAGTTGTTCTCACCGTTTTACACGCGGGTGGAAAGTTTGGCGACGGTGGTTATTCAGTTTCTGGTGGTCTACACGGTGTTGGTATCTCAGTTGTTAACGCACTCAGTACAGATCTTTCAGTGATTGTTCAACGCGATGGCAGTTTTTGGTACCAAGATTACAAGTTAGGTGTACCAACAACACCAGTTCGCAAAGGCGATCCATCACAATCACATGGCACAACAGTTAAATTCTGGCCATCGAAGGAAATTTTTGAAACAACTGATTTTTCTTTTGAAGTTTTATCTACTCGTTTTCGCGAAATGGCTTTTCTTAACAAGGGTTTGATTTTAACCTTAACTGATATGCGCCAAGGCCATGTTGATGAAAAAGGTGAGCAATTAACGGTTCGCTATCAGTACCAAGGCGGAATCTCAGATTTTGTTAAACACCTTAATTCAACCCGCGGTGAAACACACAAATCAATTATCAATTTTGCATCTGAAGATAAGAAGAACAAAATCGCACTTGAAGTTTCAATGCAGTGGAATGCAGGATTTTCTGAATCTGTTTATACCTTCGCAAATACGATTCACACCCACGAAGGTGGAGCCCACGAAGAAGGCTTCCGTACTGCATTAACTTCCATTGTTAATAAGTTTGGCGAAGAACAAGGTTTCATTCGTAAAAAGGAAGATCGTTTAACCGGTGATGATGTGCGTGAAGGTTTAACCGCCATTGTTTCAATCAAGTTAGCCGAACCTCAATTTGAAGGTCAAACAAAAACAAAACTTGGTAACTCTGAAGCAAAAACTTTTACTCAAAAAATTGTTAATGAAGAACTAACTTCCTGGTTTGAGCAAAACCCAGCAGAAGGCAAAGAAATCGTGCGTAAAAGCATTGATGCAGCTGCCGCTCGTGTTGCAGCGCGTAAAGCTCGCGACTTAAGTCGCAACCGAAAAGGTTTACTCGAAGGTCGCGGAATGCCCGGCAAGTTAGCTGATTGCCAATGGACAGATCCAGTTAAGTGCGAGCTTTACATTGTCGAAGGTGATTCAGCGGGTGGTTCAACTAAAGGTGGTCGTGACTCGCGCAACCAAGCAGTGCTTCCGATCCGTGGAAAGATTTTAAATGTTGAAAAAGCACGCATTGATCGCGTTCTGCAAAACAATGAGGTTCAAGCACTAATCACCGCGCTCGGTACCGGCGTACATGATGATTTCGATATCAACAAACTGCGTTATCACAAGATTATTTTGATGGCCGATGCTGATGTTGACGGTCAACATATTCGTACATTATTGTTAACTTTATTATTCCGTTTTATGCGTCCATTGATTGAACAAGGTTTTGTTTACTTTGCCCAACCTCCTTTGTACAAACTGAAGTGGGCCGGTAAAGATCTAGTCGAATACGCATTTAGTGACCGCGAACGTGATGGAATGATCGAACTAGGTGTAGCTGCAGGAAAGCGCTTACCTAAAGATGATGGAATCCAGCGCTTTAAAGGTCTTGGTGAAATGCCAGCTAAGGAACTGTGGGATACAACCATGGATCCAGAACACCGCGTGCTTGTGCGCGTAACTCTGGATGATGCAGCCGCGGCAGATGACTTGTTCTCGGTATTAATGGGTGAAGATGTAGAAAAGCGCCGCGCATTTATTCAGCGCAACGCTAAGGATGTTAGGTTCTTGGATATCTAATGGATGAGTTAAACCCAAAGAATTTAGA
>JBIIZP010000009.1:0-15229 GCA_044346215.1 Candidatus Planktophila sp. | reverse complement strand
AACTTCTCGAAAGCAAAACGAGGCAGCTTCACCACTACATAATCCAATGTGGGTTCGAATGAGGCGGGAGTTACCTTGGTAATGTCATTTGTAATCTCATCCAAGGTGTATCCAATAGCTAGTTTTGTCGCAATCTTTGCGATAGGAAAACCCGTCGCCTTAGATGCAAGCGCACTTGATCTAGAAACTCTGGGATTCATTTCAATTACGATTATTCGTCCATTGGCTGGATTAACTGCGAATTGGATATTACAGCCACCAGTGTCTACGCCCACTTCACGAATGATGTCCATCGATAAGTCGCGAAGTTTTTGGTACTCAACATCTGTCAGGGTCATTGCGGGAGCTACTGTTATTGAGTCTCCAGTATGAACACCCATTGGATCAAGATTCTCGATTGAACAGACAATGACTACGTTATCTTTGTTGTCCCGCATTACTTCAAGTTCATACTCTTTCCAACCAATAATTGATTCTTCAAGAAGAACTTCGGAAGTTGGACTGTGGCGCAGACCTGCACCAGCAATTTGGCGAAGTTCTGCTTCATCAAAGGCAATACCTGAGCCCAAGCCTCCCATTGTGAAAGATGGACGCACGACAACTGGATAGTTGAGTTCAACTACAGCACCAAGAATCTCCTGCATGGTGTGGCAGATACGAGATTTTGCAGACTCGCCTCCAACTTTTTCAACGATCCCCCGAAACAATTCGCGATTTTCTCCACGATTGATCGCATCCACATCCGCGCCAATTAATCGAACTCCATACTTGGCCAAAGTTCCACGCTCATACAGACCAATCGCGGCATTAAGTGCAGTTTGACCACCTAATGTCGCTAAGACCGCATCTGGTTTTTCATGAGCAATAATTCGCTCGATAATTTCTGGAGTGATTGGTTCAACATAAGTAGCGTCGGCAAACTCTGGGTCGGTCATAATCGTGGCGGGGTTTGAATTAACCAGAATCACTCTGATTCCTTCTGCGCGAAGTACTCGACAAGCCTGCGTTCCAGAATAATCGAATTCACATGCTTGACCAATAACGATCGGTCCACTGCCGATTACTAAAACACTTTTAATCGATGTATCTAGCGGCATTATGCGACCACCTTTTTTGACATCAAGTCCACGAAGCGGTCAAAGAGATAGGAAGCATCATGAGGGCCAGCTGCTGCTTCTGGGTGATACTGAACTGAAAAAGCAGGGCGATCCAACAAAGCTAAACCTTCAACAACTCCGTCATTTAAACAGGTATGTGTAACCTCACCGCGCCCGTATACCGTTGAAAACTCAGAATCTGTTGGTGCTTTCACGGCGAAACCGTGATTGTGTGCGGTGATTTCGACCTTACCGGTGTTCTTATCCATCACTGGCTGATTGATTCCTCTGTGACCAAATTGCAATTTATATGTTTCAAAACCTAGTGCGCGACCCAAAATTTGATGTCCAAAGCAAATGCCGAAAATAGGAATTTCAGAGAGCAAAAGTTCACGAACAACTTCAATTACATCGGTCATAGTTGAAGGGTCACCCGGACCATTTGAAAGAAAAACGCCATCAGGATTGATTGCCATAATTTGTTCTACAGTTGAATCAAAAGGCATCACATGAACCTCGACACCGCGCTCTGCTAAGGCACTAGGTGTCGCTGCTTTTATACCCAAATCAATGGCTGCGATTGTAAATCTTTTCTTTCCAACAGCTGGAACAACATAGCTTTGTGGGGTTGATACATCTTTTACAAGAAAAGCTCCAGCCATTGCATCGGCTTTTCGAACTTCAACAACCATTTCTTCTCGTGAAAGATCTAGACTCGAAAAAATTCCAACCCGCATCGCTCCACGATCACGCAAGTGTCTCGTGATTGCTCGGGTATCCACACCCTGAATGCCTACGATTCCTTGACTCACAAGCTCAGCTTCAAGGTCATTTTGTGCTCGCCAATTAGAGGTCAAAGAGGAAGGGTTGCGAACAACAAAACCTGCAACCCAAATATTTTCTGATTCATTATCAAAATCATTCACGCCAGTATTGCCAATATGCGGCGCAGTCATAACAACGATCTGTTTGTGATAAGAAGGGTCGGTAAGGGTTTCTTGGTATCCAGTCATTCCTGTTTGGAAGACCGCTTCACCGAAAGTTTTTCCGGTGCATGCCCATGACGAGCCCTCAAAAATTCGCCCATCATCTAGGACTAGATAAGCACTTGCCATTACATGCTCTCCTTGTCCGTCATAGCTCCATTATTCAAGGTTTGCTTACCTTTAAAGAAGGTATGCAGCACTACTCCCGGAAGTTCGTGCCCATGGTAGGGAGTATTTGATGAGTTAGAGAGAACTAAGTCTCGATCCACCCTCCAACTTTGCGTTGGGTTAATCACAGTCAGGTTCGCAGTGCTTCCGACAGCTATTTTCTGACCTTGCTTAACATATCCACCGATGCGAGCGGGTGCGTGACTCATACGATCTGCAACAAGATCCCAGCTCATCAAAGATGTATCCACCATTGTCTTTTGAACAATTGAAAGCGCCGTTTCTAAACCCAGCATTCCAAAGGCCGCCTCTTGCCATTCACATTCTTTGTCCTCTAAAGGATGAGGTGCGTGATCGGTTGCAACAATATCAATAGTTCCATCGGCTAAGGCTTCGCGAAGTGCATGTACATCTGCTTCGGTTCTAAGCGGTGGATTCACTTTATAAATCGGGTCATAGGAAGAAGCCAAATCATCTGTAAGCAGCAAGTGATGCGGAGTTACTTCTGCCGTCACATTAATACCGCGAGCTTTCGCCCATCGAATAATTTCGACTCCCCCAGCAGTTGTTAAATGGCAGATATGAAGTCTGGACTGAACATGGTCTGCCAACAAAACATCGCGTGCGATTATCGCTTCCTCTGCTACCGCGGGCCAACCCTTCAAACCTAGCCGAGAAGAAACGGCTCCTTCATTCATCTGAGCACCAACAGTCATACGCGGATCTTGTGCGTGCTGGGCAATAACCCCGCCAAATTTCTTTATGTACTCTAAAGCCCGGCGCATTACTAATGGATCTGAAACACAATTTCCGTCATCGCTAAAAACTCTGACTTGGGCAACTGAATCTGCCATTGCACCTATCTCGGAAAGAGTTTGTCCCTTCAATCCCTGAGTTACCGCACCGATTGGGAACACATCCAGCAAAGCTGCTTCTTGTCCTAATCGGTATACCTGTTCAACTACACCAGCAGTGTCAGCAACCGGTGAGGTATTAGCCATCGCTGACAGCGCGGTGAATCCGCCTTTTGCTCCTGCACGACTGCCGCTTAGTACCGTCTCGGCATCTTCGCGACCTGGTTCACGCAAGTGAGTATGCAAATCAACTAATCCTGGCAAGATGATGCAACCTTGAGCATCGAGAGTTCTTACTGCTTGGCCAGTAAAAGTAGCTGTCACATCAACTATCTCTTCACCTGAAATACAAACATCAACTTTTCTTCCATCAGAAAGTTGTCCGCCCTTAATAACAAGATCGATTGCGCTCACTTAATTACTCCCCGCTTCCAAAGCTCCACCGGTCAGAAGGACATACAAAATCGCCATTCTTACGCTGACACCATTAGTTACTTGCTCCGTGATAACTGATCGAGCGCTATCTGCAACTTCGGCTGAAATTTCTAATCCTCTGTTCATGGGCCCTGGGTGCATAACGATTGAACCGGGTTTCATGAGTTTCATACGATCTGTGTTTAACCCAAAGTACCGAGAGTATTCACGGGCGTTGGGGAAATAAAAATCGGTCATACGCTCTTGTTGTACTCGTAACATCATTACAACATCAACAAAGGGAACGACGACGTCCAGGTCATGCGACACAGTGCATGGCCAGGTTTCAACACCTACAGGCAGCAAAGTTGGTGGAGCTACCAAGGTCACCTTGGCACCTAGTTTTGATAAAAGCAGAACATTGGACCGTGCCACTCTGGAGTGAAGAACATCGCCAACAATTGCAACACTAATTCCCTCTAAATCACTTTTTCCTAAACTTAAGTGTTTGCGGATAGTAAATGCATCCAACAACGCCTGACTTGGATGTTCATGCGTTCCATCCCCGGCATTAACAACACTTCCAGACATCCACTGAGAATCAGCTAAGCGCTGTGCTGCACCCGATGCGGAATGTCGAATCACAACTGCATCTGCCCCCATCGCCTGAAGAGTCATGGCGGTATCCTTCAAAGACTCCCCTTTGCTGACGCTGGAACCTTTTGCAGAAAAATTGATGACATCGGCTGAAAGTCTTTTGGCGGCTGCTTCAAATGAAATGCGAGTGCGGGTTGAATCTTCAGCAAAAAGATTGACAATTGTTCGCCCGCGCAAAGTTGGCAGTTTCTTAACCGCTCCTTCGCTAACTCGAGCCAGCTCATTTGCCGTATCTAAAATTGATATTGCTTCGGCTTTGCTGACATCAGCTATTGATAAGAGGTGGCGCATTATTGCTCAACTCCTTCAATACTTACTTCATCTTTCCCGTCGATCTCACCGAGCAAAACACAAACTGATTGATTCTTTGATGTAGGTAGGTTCTTGCCAACAAAATCTGCCTTTATTGGAAGTTCGCGATGGCCTCTGTCGACCAAGGTAGCTAATTGCACTGTTCGCGGACGGCCGATTTCGCCAAGTGCATCTAACGCTGCGCGAATAGTTCGCCCCGAGAAGAGCACATCGTCAACAAGAATCACATCTCGACCTTCAATTCCACTGGTTGGAATATTGGTGGGCATGATGGCTTTAGGCGCACGCAGTCTGAGATCATCCCGAAACAAAGTTATATCCAGCGTTCCACAAGGAACCTCTGTACCTTCAATTTCGGAAATGATCGCTGCGATGCGCTGTGCAAGATGTGCTCCTCGAGTAGGGATACCCAAAAGAACTATCGAAGCAGCACCTTGATTTTTTTCCAGAATTTCATGTGAAATACGAGTCAACGCACGTTTAATGTCAGGTGCGGACAGGGCTACGCTCATGTAAATCTCCTTTCCCACCTCTCAGGATGGGTCGTTAAAGGATGCAGTCGCGATAATAGCACCGATCCACCATGGCTGTGGATATCCAAAATTGCTCGAGTCGGGGTTCAATACCCTGCCCCCATGAGCATAGAAATCCAACTAGCAACACTCCGATCACGATTACGTACGGTGAGAACTTCCAAAGGTTTAACCCTTCATCAGGTTTCCGAGCAAAGCAAAGGCTCTATCTCTGCCATAGCACTTGGATCCTACGAACGAGGTGACAGATCACTGAGCACACAAAAATTATTTGAAATTTCTGAGATATACCAGGTGCCCGTCACCGAACTAATATCCCCGGCTGAGAAAGGCCTTAACTCAGGCCGAGTCATCATAGATTTACGGAAGCTTTCTCAAAGCCAGGATGGGTCAACCGATGCACCGCTAAAGATTATTCAGCAGATAACTCAGATGCGACATGATTGGAACGGTGAGGTCATCTCACTGCGAAGTAGCGATGTGGGACTTTTAAAGATTTTTGCAGACTATACAGATGAAGATCTCAATCACTTTCTAGAAAACTTTGCACTCACTAAATTGAAATAGTGTCTTTTATGCTTGCAATACGGCCTAATACTCCGTGTATATACTTCGAAGAATCATCACTTGATAATTCCTTGGCCAGTGCCAGAGACTCATCTATAGCAACGCTAATAGGAACATTGCTAGACCACAGAATTTCATAAATTCCAAGACGCAGGATGTTTCGATCAACTGCCGGTAGACGATCCATATCCCAACCTTGGGCATAAGTGGTGATTAACTCATCAATCTTGCGACGATTGTCTGCAACGCCATGTACTAACTCTTTTGTGTATTCACGAATTGGGCGCGCATCTGGACCCTCATCTGGAACATCTCGTGAAAGCAAAGTTTCAACTAGATTAGTACCGCGGATATCGCTTTCATACAAAAGGTCCAGCGCTTGTTTACGCGCCTTGCTGCGAGCTGACACTAGTTAGCGCGACCCTGGTATGACCCATCACGTGTATCCACCAGAACAAGCTCGTCCTGCTTGATGAACAATGGGACTTGAATCTCAATTCCAGTTTCAACCGTTGCAGGCTTTGTACCACCTGAAGAACGATCACCCTGAATACCTGGCTCCGTGTAAGTAATCTTAAGAGGAACCGAGGCAGCAAGTTCGATGTACAAAGGATTACCTTCGTTAACGGCAACAATGGCCTCTGTATTTTCCAACATATAGTTAGCTGCTTCGCCTACTGTGGCTGCGCTAATTGTCATCTGGTCATAAGTTTTAGTATCCATAAACACGAAATCATCACCCTCTTTATAGAGGTACTGCATTTCGCGCTTTTCGAGGATGGCGATATCTACCTTCACGCCAGCGTTGTAAGTTCTGTCCACAACTTTTCCGCTCAGAACTGACTTTAGCTTTGTGCGCACAAATGCTGGACCCTTACCTGGCTTTACATGTTGGAACTCAACTACCGTCCACAATTGGCCTTCGATGTCCAAGGTCATTCCATTTTTTAAATCATTTGTTGTTGCCACAGCTAATCCACCCGCTCTGTATCGATTGTGTTTACTTTTACGAAGGTCAAAGGATACCCGCTCCGTGGGGATGGTTTGTTACTTTGAAAGCAGATTTGCTAGTGCAATGATGGCCAAAACATAGGAATTTGGACCGAATCCTCCAATAGTCCCGTTGGCTACTCCTGAAATTACTGATGTGTGACGAAACTCTTCCCGGCTTAATGGGTTGGATAAGTGAACCTCGATAAGCGGTGCTTTTACAAGTTCTGCAGCATCACGGATCGCATATGAATAATGAGTAAATGCAGCAGGATTGATAATCACAGGAGTCTTGTTATCAGCGGCCTCATGCAACCAACCGATAATTGTTGCTTCATCATCGCTTTGTCGGATATCTGCTTCGAAGCCATGTTTTGTCGCTGCGATGTCAATCAGATTTTTTAGCTCTGCATAATTGAGATCGCCATAAATCGAAGAATCACGAATGTCCAAACGCGACAGATTAGGCCCGTTGATTACCAAGATCTTCATGAGGCAATCATCTCATAGGCCACATCAAGTTCGACGGAAGTTACATCCTCAAGACGCACCGTTGAACCGATTGCATCCAACACAACAAATCGCAAGGTTTTACCTCGTGCTTTTTTGTCCAAGGCTAATAAGGGCGCTAATTTGGACCAAGCTCCTCGTTCAAATGTTGTTGGCAAGCCAAATCTGGTTAAGAGATCCCTATGGAGTGCAACGGTAGAAGAATCGATTAATCCTCGGGCAGCTGCTAACTCTGCGACAAAAACCATTCCGATTGATACCGCTTCACCATGGCGCAATTGGTACTTTGCATGTATTTCGATGGCATGGCCCAATGTATGACCGTAGTTCAATGCCTCGCGAGCAAAGCTTTCCTTGAAGTCACTTGAAACAACTGTTGCCTTAACCCTTACCGCTCGATAGATCAGATCTATCAGTAGTTCTCGATCTGAAAGAAGTGTTGGCGTAGTGCAGCCAGAAGACAATTTCAAAATCTCAGGATCAGCGATAAATCCACATTTAATAACCTCAGCCATACCGGCAGAGATATCACGAAGAGACAGCGTCTGCAGAAAATCCGCATCAACAATTACTGAAATCGGAGAGTGAAAAGAGCCGATTAAATTCTTCCCATAATCAGAGTTAATGCCGGTCTTACCGCCAACGGATGCGTCCACCATGCCCGCCAGTGAAGTTGGAACCGCAATCCAATCAATTCCGCGTAGCCACGTTGCTGCGGCAAAGCCGGATAAATCCGTAATTGCTCCTCCACCTATACCAACGATTACATCTGAGCGAGTAAAGCCCGCTGCACCAAGCCAATTCCACAATGTAAGCAGGGTTGCAGGATTCTTTGCATCTTCCCCATCTGCAACTGTAAAAACGTGAACATCGCAATCAAGTTCTTGCAATGGGCTTAGATCTGGCGAAAAGCCTGACGAGACGATCACTGCCACACGTGTTCTGGATTGGATCAGTGGAAGTAACGAAGTCATCCATGGAATTCCGATAGAAATGGTGTAATCACGCTCCGCTGTGACTGAAATACTTTTCATTGCAACTGCTCTTTAATCTCAGCAACAATTTGAGCAACACTCATGTCATCAACCTTAATGCACCCATCTGCGAGCATCTCGTAAATTGGTCGACGTTTATCACTTAATGCCTGCCACTGAGCACGTGGATTCCCCAAAAGTAACGGACGGTCTCGATTAAAGCCAACCCGAGGAGCTGCTGTTGCCAGAGAGACATCTAAAAAGAGGACGTGCGATTTTGAATTCTCAATCAATCGTTGCGCCTCTTCAGAAATGGGAGCTCCCCCGCCGAGACTAATAACACCAGTTTCAAGAGTCAGAACAGTTTTGAGAACCTCTACTTCAAGTGCTCGAAAATGAGGTTCTCCGTCAACGACAAAAATGTCCGTGATTGATTTACCAGATTCTTTTTCGATTAACTGATCGGTATCTACAAACTGCACACCCAGTTCCTTAGCCAACGCCACACCTACTGTGCTTTTGCCTGCTCCAGGTGGGCCAATTAAAAGTATTCGGCTCATGGCTTTTTATTTGAAGTTTAAGCTCGAAATATATGATTCAAAGTTGCGACGAGTCTCAGTTACTGAGTCTCCCCCGAACTTTTCCAAGACAGCTTCCGCTAAAACAAGTGCGACCATTGCTTCTGCTACTACGCCCGCTGCTGGTACGGCGCAAACATCAGAACGTTGATTAATCGCCTTAGCTGCTTCACCGGTTGATACATCGATCGTATCTAGCGCTTTAGGAACAGTGGAAATCGGCTTCATGGCCGCTCTTACTCTTAGAATTTCACCGTTTGACATTCCGCCTTCGGTGCCACCAGCTCTATCGGTGCGACGAACAATTGCACCCTTCGAATTCTTTTCAATCTCATCATGCGCAATTGATCCGCGACGAGTTGCAGTTTGGAAACCGTCTCCAATTTCAACACCTTTAATGGCTTGAATTCCCATAACAGCTCCAGCTAGCTTGGAATCCAGGCGTCGGTCCCAATGAACATGCGAGCCCAACCCTGGCGGCATATTAAAGGCCAGAACCTCTACTACTCCACCTAGAGTGTCACCATCACGATGTGCTTGTTCGATCTCAGCGATCATTGCTTTACTTGATTGAGCATCTGCACATCTGACTGGATCTTCGTCAATGAGCTTCATATCTGCGGCATTAGGAAGTTGCGTATCGTCAGGAACCCGAACTGAACCAATTGAAAGAACGTGACTCAAGATAGTGATTCCAACGCTTTGTTCGAGGAAGTTGCGTGCAACCGCTCCTAAAGCAACACGAGCTGCAGTTTCGCGAGCACTGGCTCGTTCCAAAATTGGTCGCGCGTCATCAAAATTGTATTTCTGCATTCCTACAAGGTCCGCATGACCTGGACGTGGTCTAGTTAATGGTGCATTTCTAGCAAGATCTTTGATCTCATCTTCAGGAACAGGATCTGCCGACATAACCTTTTCCCACTTAGGCCATTCAGAGTTTCCAACCTGGATTGCGATCGGCCCACCTTGAGTTAGTCCTAAGCGCACGCCACCAAGAATCGTGACTTTGTCCGCCTCAAAATTCTGACGAGCTCCACGTCCAACACCCAAGCGTCGTCGTTGCAAGTGGTAATCGATATCGGCCGTTGTTACAGCAACAGATGCCGGAATTCCTTCAACAATCGCACTGAGCGCTTGCCCATGTGATTCACCCGCAGTTAACCAACGCATGTTCCTATTGTGACAGATCGGGGGCCTAACTTGTTGCCAAATAAAGTGCCAGACCCACAAAGATACTTGGTGCTAACGGGATTCTGCGGGGTAATTCGTGATTCCAAAGGGTTTTCAAGATTGCATAGCTACAAGCGCTAAGCAGTATCAATAATGCCAAGAAAGAAAGATTGGCCTGAATATCTGAATTCAAGGATAGAGAGATGATGGCTATAAGTTTCACATCACCCATCCCTAGGCCAATTAGATACAGACAAGCAAGGATCAGTACTACAACAACAAGTTTCAAAACGGGACCAAAACCATGAAGCAACAGATAAGGCAAACAAAGAAGGCTCAACCACCAAAGGTAGATATTAGGAATCATAAAGTTTCTTAAGTCCGCCAATGAAATTGGGATCGCTACGATTAGGAACGGTAGCCACATGTGTCTACTTTAATCAATATTTTTTGAATCGAAACAGGTTGTGGATTAAGCCAGTCTTAACGATGCCACTTCTCGCATTATCGCGTGCAGGTGTGCTCTATCGACCGAAAGGCCGGTGAAGATTTCGACCTGGGAAATCCCTTGATGAATTAAAAGATCCAAGCCATCAATCACCTGGTTTTTTGAGTCAGACCAAACCTTTGACATAGCCGTTGGCCAAGGGTTATATAAAACCTCAAAAAAAGTTCCCTTTGGATTTTCTATGGATGGCACAAAGAAATCCGCCGCACGATCCGGGGTTGTGTTGATTACAAGATCTGCGGTGTTGATTAGATTAGTGCGTTGCCAAGGCAGGTACGATACATCGACCAAACTTGCTTGATTCATTGCAGGTTCCCGATCAGGGCTACGGCTAATAACTGAGACACTCTTAGCAACCTGTGAAACTGAGGCGGCTGCCGCTCGGGCAGTTGCACCCGCTCCAATAATTAAGGCCGAATCAAGCTGATTGAAACCATGCATCTTCAAAGAGAAATCAAACCCTAATACATCAGTGCTGGTAAGTTTCCAAATACCATCACTTAGTGACAAGGTATTTCCGCACGAGATTCGCATTGCAATATCTGAGACCACATCAGCAACACTCAGCGCTTCTTCCTTCAGTGGCATCGTTAGAGAAAGACAATTTCTATCAGTCGTGGATAAGAAATCTGAAAGCGCTCCGGCTTTTACCTCGATCGCTTCATATCGCGCCGCTATCTCTAGATACTCATAGGCCAATGAATGCAAAAGTGGGCTCAATGAGTGTGCGATCGGTGAACCCAAAACCGCTGCATTAATCAATTAAAGCGCCCTGCCTTTCGATTCTTTGTGTATTCAATCTTCCAATTATTGAACTCGTCGAAACTTGATGTGAATCGGGTGTCACCTGGGGCAACAGTTATGAAATACAACCAATCCCCTTGCATAGGTTCAAGAGTTGCCTTAATTGCGTCGCTGCCTGGACTGCAAATGGGACCTGGGGGTAAACCATACTTTCGGTAGGTGTTGTATGGGGAGTTCAACATCGTTGATTTTCGACTGAGAAAAATGTCTCCCCGAGCTTGCATGATGAAGTGAACAGTGGAATCCATTTGCAGCGGCATGCCGAGCTTCAAACGATTGTAGACAACCCTTGAAACCTTCGCGAAATCTTCATTAGTGCTTTCAGCCTGCACAATCGATGCGATAGTAAGAAGCCTTTGAGGTGAAAAATCCTTATTCCCTTGCAGCAACTTACGCCCATATGGATCAGCACTAAATCTATCTACCGTAGCTTGCGCTGCTGACTTCGCAGAAGTTCCCTCTGGGAAAGAGTATTGAGCCGGAAATATCAAACCTTCGCTGTTAGAAAAACCTTTCGGAAGTTTAAGCGCAGAGAAAGCGCTGTTAACTTCTGACTTTGTGAATCCATAATCAATGAAAGCTTTTTGTACCTCACTCTTCCAAGCGCCTTCTGCAACTCGGATCAAATTAGGAATACGTTCTGCATCCAATAGTTGCTCCAGTGCCTGGCGAGCTGAGATCTTAAGAGTTAGTCGATGACTGCCAGGTGCAACCTTTTGTGAACGGGGATCCCCTACGGCCACGCGAAAGTAAGCCTGTGAAGATTTAACAACCCCGGAGTCGAAGAGAATTGCAGCAATCTGTGATCCTGTTGCTCCCTGCGGGATCTCAATTGTAATTTCTGGCAACTCCTGCACAGATTCAACGGTGTCAAAATCAGGTGAACTGCTTGATTGAGAACGTACAAGAAAAAGTGAGAAGGTAAAAAGCACAACAACCAGACCTGCACCAGTTACTCTCTTTAAAGAACTCACTACTTTCTCTTCTCAAGATCAATAGCGAACTCAAGAATGCCTATCGCTGCCGCCATATCTATCGAATCTTTTGAATCCTTGGCGCTCCTACCCGATTCTCGTAAATTTCTGGCAGCACTTACGGTGGATAGACGCTCGTCAATCATGACTATTTCAACATCTGTGATACCACGCAATAGTTCCGCAAACTGCAGAGCCTTCTCGGTTGCTGCACCCTCTTTGCCACTTAATAGCGCTGGCTTACCCACGAAGATTTGCACCGGTTCAATTTCATGCAATATCGCAGAAATACTTTTTAGCAAAGAGTTATCAGTTGCTTTCAATGTGATCAAAGGTGAGCAAACAATCGAATCCGGATCACTTGTGGCAACTCCAATGCGGACATCACCAAAGTCAAAGGCGATTCGACGTCCTCGTTGCATCATCTACCCAATAAGTGATTGCGAGATCGCGGCTATAGCATCTAATGATTTTTCTGCATTAGTGCCACCACCTTGAGCAAAATCATCCTTACCTCCACCGCCACCACCTAGAACGGTCGAGCCGATCTTTACCAAAGCACCTGCCTTCACACCCGCTGCGCGAGATTGATCACTGACTGCCACTACAAGTACAGGCTTTCCTTCATTGTTGCTCAGCAACGCGATCACAGAATTAGTATGTATAGACCTAAGGTCTATCGCAATCTTTCTTAAATCATCCCCTGAAACTCCGTCACTCATCACCGAACCAATAAAAGTGTGGCCATTGATCGTAGTTGCCAACTTACCCAGATTTCCTACTTGAGAAAGAGCTTGAGCCGAACGAACTGCAGCCAATTCCTTCTCGATATCCTTCATCTTGTTAAGTAAATCTGAAATTCGCTCGGGTAACTCTTCTGTACGAGAACCCTTGATCAGTTCAGTTAAGGAGTTAAGCAAAATATGCTCGCGGGCCAAGAACTTGTAAGCATCGACCCCTACTAAGGCTTCAACGCGTCGCACTCCGGCACCAATTGAAGATTCTCCAAGAAGCTTTACTACTCCTAGCTGGCCAGAGCGTTGAACGTGTGTTCCTCCACAAAGCTCACGTGCCCAATCACCAACACTTACAACTCGCACAACATCGCCATACTTTTCGCCAAACAAAGCCATAGCGCCGATTTCTCTCGCTTGGGCCTGCGACATGCTTTCAGCAGTAACCTCTAAGTTCTCCAATAACAAGGAGTTAACGCGTGATTCAACATCATCCAGCACCGATGCCGAAACGGCTCCCGTTGCTGGGAAATCAAAACGGAAACGACCGGGTGAGTTTTCAGATCCAGCTTGAGTTGCGGTCTCACCAAGTACTTCTCTAAAGGCTTTATGAACCATGTGCGTTGCAGTATGTGCTCTTGAAATTGCAGCTCGTCTTTCGGAATCGATCTCTGCAAGAGCGTCGGTCCCAACTTCAACAGTTCCGTTTAGAACTCGACCACGGTGAACCGACACTCCGGGGACTGGGGACTGAACATCATCGATTTCGATTACTGCGCCATTGCCTAAAGTAATTCTTCCACCATCTGCAAGCTGTCCTCCACCTTCGGCATAGAACGGCGTGCGATTCAGAATGATTTCGACATCGTCACCTTCTACTGCTGAAGCAACGCCAACACCATCAACCAAAATTCCCGTTAATTTAGACTCGGAACTAATGTTGGAATAGCCTAAAAATTCCGTTTTTCCGCTTTTATCGGCAATTGATCGGTATACAGAAACATCTGTGTGTCCAGATTTCTTAGCCTTTGCATCAGCCTTTGCGCGATCTTTCTGTTCTTTCATGAGTCGGCGGAATCCATCCTCATCAACACTTAAGCCTTCTTCACGGGCCATCTCTAAGGTGAGATCAAATGGGAAGCCATAGGTGTCGTGCAGTTTGAATACATCTTCTCCCGGCAACACTGAACTCTTGCTCTTCTTCAAAGCAGCAGACGATAAGTCGAAGATTTGGGTTCCACTCTTGAGTGTTTGCAAGAAACTTTCTTCCTCTGAAGCGCTTACAGTCAAGATTCGATTTTGGTCTGACACTAGTTCTGGGTACTGAGGACCCATAGCACCGATAGCTGCCACTGTAAGTTCGGACATAATTGGATCCATAGAACCAAGTAATCGCATATTACGAATTGTGCGGCGCATCATTCTGCGTAGAACATACCCACGACCTTCATTGCCTGGCGTAACCCCGTCGCCTATAAGCATTGCAGAAGTTCGGGCATGATCTGCAATCACACGAAGGGAAACATCTGATTTTTCCGATACCCCGTACTTAACGCCTGTTAACTCTGAGGCACGCTTTAGAATCTGCATAGTGGTGTCAATTTCGTAGATATTTTCGACACCTTGCAATAGCGCTGCTGTGCGTTCAAGACCCAAACCAGTATCGATGCTCTTCGCAGGAAGTTCACCCAGAATTGGATAACTATCTTTTCCACCACCTGCGCCGCGTTCGTTTTGCATGAAAACCAAGTTCCATACCTCTAGGTAGCGATTCTCATCTGCAATCGGTCCACCTTCAACGCCATAGGCAGGGCCGCGGTCATAATAAATCTCTGAACAAGGTCCACAAGGTCCAGGAACGCCCATTGACCAAAAATTGTCGGCCATATCGCGACGCTGTATACGTTCCTTTGGCACACCGATCTGCTTATGCCAGATGTCAGCAGCTTCGTCATCATCAAGATAAACGGTTACCCACAGTTTCTCCTCTGGGAAACCGTAACCACCATCTGCGATTGGTCGGGTTAAAAGTTCCCAGGCTAGTGCAATCGCACCTTCTTTGAAGTAATCACCAAATGAAAAATTGCCGCACATTTGAAAAAACGAAGCATGACGAGTTGTCTTGCCAACCTCGTCAATATCCAAGGTTCGCACACACTTTTGAACAGAGGTAGCTCGCTTGTATGGCGGTGTAACTTCACCTAAAAAGTAAGGCTTGAAAGGAACCATTCCTGCATTAACCAGCAAAAGATTTGGATCATCAGCAATTAATGATGCTGACGGAACAACGGTGTGAGTTAACCCTTGACGGTTATCAGATTCAAAGAAGCGCAGCCAGCGCGAACGGATCTCGGCGGATTCCACTAGTGAAGATCACTCAGCCTTCTTCTTTTTCTTGG
>JBIIZP010000071.1:0-4755 GCA_044346215.1 Candidatus Planktophila sp. | reverse complement strand
TCACCGTAGATGACATTGATATTGTTATTAGCTTGTGACTCATCATGGATTCTCTTTACGGCTTCATCCCATTGCTCTTCACATATTGTAAAAATGCTTTGCAAGGTATCGGCAGGACAATCGGGTCGACGACAGAGCCAGGTTAGGACGGTCGGGTATGTACTCTTTGCGAGATCTTTAATGAGTGATTCGTCAATTGAACAATTCTGCGCTATTGAAATCAATTCGTCCTCATCACCTTTTTTCAACCTTTGCTTAATCAGATCTGGTGGGCAGTTTGGATGAGAAAGGATTACGCTCCAGGGAGCCCCGTTTTCCTTTGCGATTATTTGTAATATTTCAGATGGAGTTCGCTCATGCCGAGTTATAGCTGCCTTAGTTTCTGGTCGCTTTAAAAACTCAAGCAGGATTTCACGATACAGGGCTGGGTCCGAAGCTTCTAATCGATCAAGATACGGATCAGTATCTAGTTTTTTATCAAACATTACTCATCCTCCTCTTCATCGTCTTCATCGTCTTCATCGTCTTCATCGTCTTCGTCGTCTTCGTCGTCTTCGTCGTCTTCGTCATTTTCAACAGCCTCAACCTGATTCGCATACTCTGCAAACTCTTCTTCAATTTCGGCGATAGCGGCCAATAGTTCTGGTGATGGGTTGATCAATTCTCTGGTTACGGCACGCGCCAGAAAGGCATACTTAGTGATCGCATCATTTTCTACCGCATATTCATAAAACGAGTCTGGGTCCGTGGCCGCTTTTTGCAACAAGGAATCAACTCTCTTACACAATTCAAGAGATTCACGGGCAACTTTTGCCATTACTTGCCTGCCTTTTCTATTTCACTAATCAAAGATTCAAAGTTGCTCTTTAGTTCTTCAGGAAAGGCTTCATTATTCAACAATGGTGCATCCACATATGCCCCACCAGCCAACATGCTGAGCAGATCATAATTAAACATCTCATCAGAGCATTTTGAGAGATTTCGAGAAGCAAAATCAAAAATCAAATCAATATGCGCGGGCTTTAATGTCACATTTCCAGCGATGCGCCACAATACCGCCATTGAATCTTCCCGATATTTAGATGTCGATTCAATCTTTGAGATCTCCTCCTGAATCAATCGAGTCAAAATCTCACTACTTACAAATTGGCTGAAGGCCACTGAGGCTCTTGGCGATCTGCTGATAAACCAAGAGTCGCTGTTGTTAATACCTTCTCCCAGAGGGGAATCATCTTGTATTAACTCTTCAATGGCATCCTTAGATAAAGATTTTTCAGCTGCAAGTTCCCGTGCCACATGAATGTTGATTGCCACAGGGGTTTCAGAATAGATCTGCTCGGGGACTCTTGGTAAAGCGCCAAGCACCTTCCAAAGTTTATCGTTTGGCTCTAGATCAATATCTTCTAGCATCTGCCAGAAAGGAAAATCGCCACCCACTTTAAAGTATCCGAGCATTTCCAATGTCAGCAGTTGAGAAATCTCAGCAATACTTTGTGACGGTGACTCTTCGTATTCATCCAGCGAATACTCAAACCAACTATCGATCGAAGCTTCATCAACTTCATTTGCTTGACCATGTGCCAATAGCGAGAAAACCTTTAGCTCGGGATCAGCGCTTGCATTTGCTGATAAGAAAACGGGAATAGCTGGATGCTCAAATTTCTGAAGGCTATTCAAAAGTTTATGGTCCAACGCTGGATTGATTGCTGCCACTAGTGCAAATTTTTTAATGTTCTTAGCTATCAAAGACAAATCTGCAAGCGGATTACATGATGCAGCCATCGATACCAAAGGTCGGGTATCTTCTTGAAATTGCCTTACCTGTTCAGCATTTTCAGATAAATAGGCACGGATTACATCGGCATAGTAGGAATACCTCGAATCGTTACCGATCTGACTGAGTTGATGTTTTAAATATTCAACACTAAATCCATCCAGCGTTAAGCGAAGGTCGAGCGGCACTATTCATCCCTCTCAATAAAAATCTTCTTCGCCCAAGAAGGCGTTGTCTCAAGACACTCGATGGCGGTTAAGCAAACAATCATTGTCTCAACTCCTTTTGGCAAAGCATCCGGCCATCCTGTGTAGCCATCTGTAAAGACAACAATAATCTTTGGAGTAGGTCTAAGGAGTCCGGCCGCAGCGATTCCTACCCCCATGTCGGTGCCTCCCCCGCCATGAAGACGCAACGTTGTGATTGCACCGCGGGATCGAAGTTTTTGAATCTCTCCAACTTCTGCATCACATGGAATCACTGACACACCATGCGAGATGCCATTAGCTTTCACAATTCCATCTACCTCTGTCAGAAACATTTTGATCTCATCAATACTGACACTTCCGCTGGTATCGACAACAATGGCAATTGCTGGCGGGGCGGGTTTTCTCATGGATGGCAAAATGATTTCGTGCGAACCGGTTCTCATTGCACTTTGTCGCCTAGAGGGTCTTGTGTAGACGTAATCTCGACGACCCAGCACCGTTGCTAATGATGAACGAAATGCACCTGCAAATGCCTTTCTCCAGTCAATCTTTGGTTCAAGTAAATCTTCGGCCCAGCGAAGTAAGAATCCCGGTAATGATCCGATTCCTTTGATTCTGGCAAAGTTGATTATCTCTTGAGCAACTTGATCGCGAATAACATCTTGCTGATCACTTTTAATTGCAGGATTATTTGAATTGTTACGAGCAATTTCATAACTACGGGCTTTGCCACCGATGACGCTGCCACAATCGCTTTGACTCTGAAACTCGTCAGGGTGCTCATTAATGTAATCAACTATCGTGAAATAAATCTTTTCAGTTGCCATCTCTGGCTTTACTTCAAACTTTGCAAGATCAGAAAAACGCAATGGCGCAAAATCACCCCACGGCATATGCGCTTCATCTAAAACATGATTAATGCCAACATCACCTGCGCTGTTCCAGGCAACATGTCGTTCTGATGGCTGTGCCAGAGCTCTAAATCGCGGACCATGCTGATTGACGCAATGCAACGCTTCATGCAAAACCATGGTTGCCAGGGCTTCTGGTGTCTGCGCCATAACAAATTCTGGCGAGTAATACATTCGCCAACCTTCATCGACAGCCAAAGTGGCAACTTCCGGACTTTCAACAATTTTCAAGTTAAAAAGCAAAGTTGATAGGTACGGCCACCGAGATTGGGCAACTATGCGTGCTGCCATCACCCGAAGACGGGCATCTTCAGAAATTGCGGCAACGGTTGCAGTCGACATTAGAAACTAAATCATTTTTGCTTCTGTTAGTAACGGCACCAGCGAGCGCAGAAGTGATTTCTCTGGTGTTGCCCCCTGTGGACGCTCACGGATCCAGTCGCGTGCAAATGTCACTGCTAAATCAGGATGACCCGAAGATGCCATGCGCTCCAACACAATTCCTACCGCGTTCCAACGCTCTAATGTCATCTTGTATCTGATTGCTGCCATCAGCGATGCGCCAACCACATAGATCTTGTCCATCCGGTTTGGCAAAACAAAATCCTTTGGATTTGCAAGGATCTCTTCTGGGTTTGGAAGATCAATGTTCTCGCGATAGGTGATGTATTCAGCGGCAGGTCCCGGCCCAACACATCCAAGAACTGCAATGCGTCGAACACTTGAATCTAATTTACAAGCGGTGATCCAGCCAGAAAGGATGGCAACCATCTCCCACGAACGCGGCGTTGGAAAAGCTCTTCCCTGTTCTGTTGCAGACTTAGGAAGAACGGTCGTTAAGTCAGGTCGCGAAGCCAAGAAACCAGAAAGTGCTGCGCGTTCGGCATTGAGCGCATTCATTAAATCCTCAGCCTTTGGCGTTGGAATTGAATATGAAACCCAGTTACCAGCCAAGCCATCCCGCACAACTTCGGCCGGTAAATCCCAGTTCAAGTGGCAGAAACGATTGGCAAGTGGTGGTGCAAGATCCCAACCATCTGCTGCTTGCTCAGGTGGGTTAGCCGCTGCGATAACACTTGTGTCATCACCTAAATGACAATCTCCTGCCACCTTGTCTAAACAGACTCGAAGCAACGCTGCCTGAACGCTAGGCGGTGCTGTATTAACTTCATCTGTAAAAAGAATTCCATTATCAACTTCAGAAAGTCGCTTCGCCCAATCAGGTGGCATTAACGATGCAACACCGTTAGACAACATAGGCAAACCTGCAAAATCTTGCGGCTCGCGAATACTTGCCAGAATAACTTCAAGATGACGATTTTGATCGGCTGCAATCTGCTTAATCACAGATGTCTTACCTTGCCCCGGAGGCCCCCACAAAACAACAGGGATTCGTGCTGCAACACAGGTAATTAAAACCTTATAGGTCGCTGCATAATCATCAATCGTTCCCATTGCTCCCCCTTGGTTCCAGGCTGCATTATTGCCGAAAAGCCGCCCTTGCGGAACACTCTGCGTATGCCAATTCAGCGCACCGACATTGTTGACGAAGCGTTTGAGTCACAGATTCTGGTGATGCTTGAAAATGCAGGATTTGCTCCACGCCGCGAGGAAGACGTAATCCACTTAACTGGTGTCGGGATCGGGCGCGGTAATTCATCGGTAGATGTCGAAATCAACCTTGTATCAATGGATGGTCATCGCATTCTTGAGGTGATTGCACCACTTCGAATGCCACCCGTTAGTTTTGAACTCGCATCCTTAATGTGTACACAAGGAAACATTGAGTGCTTGATCGCAAAGTTCAAACCCGTTGAAAAGCTGGATGAAAACACCCACACCGTCCAGGCCATTCTTACTC
>JBIIZP010000070.1:0-4885 GCA_044346215.1 Candidatus Planktophila sp. | reverse complement strand
AATCAAGATTGCACGCCACTACACCAAGCGCCAAGCGATTGTTGTTTTTGAACATAGCTATCATGGACGTACCAATCTAACTATGGCAATGACTGCAAAGAACATGCCTTACAAAGAGGGCTTTGGCCCATTTGCTCCCGAAATTTATCGCGTGCCAATGCCATACGCATTCCACTGGGTTGGCGATCAAGCAACAATCACGCAAGATGCAATTGACATGGTCACTCACAAGATTGATAAAGAAATCGGCGCACACAACGTTGCCGCGATCATTATCGAACCTATTCAGGGTGAAGGTGGATTTATCGTTCCACCAAAGGGTTTCTTGCCAGCGCTATCTAAGTATTCAACTGATAACGGAATCATTTTCATTGCAGATGAAGTACAAACAGGTTTTGCTCGTACAGGCAACATGTTTGCCGTAGAACACGAAGGTGTTGTGCCAGACATGATCGTTACAGCTAAGGGAATCGCAGGTGGGTTGCCACTAGCTGGTGTCACAGGTCGGGCAGAGATCATGGATTCAGTTCACGTTTCAGGTCTTGGCGGAACCTACGGTGGAAATCCAGTTGCTTGCGCTGCAGCCCTTGGCGCAATCGAAACCATGGAAGAAGAAAACCTTGTAGCACGCGCAAACCACATTGGTCAGATTCTCGGTGATGCACTTCGTGGATTGCAGGCTAAATACCCTGTGATTGGTGAAGTTCGCGGTCGCGGTGCAATGCAAGCGATTGAACTTGTAGAGCCAGGCACAAAGACACCTAACACTGCTGCGATGAACGCAGTTGTTAAGTACTGTCAGAGCAAAGGTGTTCTTATCCTTACAGCTGGAACATACTCAAACGTTGTTCGATTCTTGCCACCAATTGTTATTACAGATGAGCTTCTAAAGGATGCTTTAAGCGTTCTTGATGAAGCCTTCGCTGCACTCTAAATTCCTGAAGCGTGACCTTCGCAACGAGGGTCTGATCCAAATGCAAAGGTTCCGTTAGCTAGAACCTCCATCATTTGAACTGAAGATCCATGTCCCCATGCAGACAGCGCTTTAACTTCATGCCCCTTTGCCCGCAATTGTTCAAAGACTTCATCTGAAACTCGGTTTTCAATTTCAAGAACACCAAGTCCTTTTTCTTCCTCGGAACTTTGCCCAGAAGCATTCAGATGTTGCCAGCGCGGAGCTTCAGTTGCTTCTTGTACATTCATTTTTAGATCAACCATGTTTGTAATCAACTGCAGATTTGATTGAACTTGAATGTTTGCACCTGGTGTCCCACCGACAAGATATAAAGAACCATCTGGGTGCACGGCAGTGAATGCATTTAATGTATGTGCAGGACGTTTGCCTGGTGCAATAACGTTAGGTGATTGCGGATCCAGCAAAAATCCCGTTAGTCGATTGTTCAGGATAATTCCTGTTTCTGGGATTACCCAAGAACTTCCAAAGCCATGAAATACCGATTGAATCCAGGAAACAGCATTGCCTTCGGAATCTGCCACCAAAAAGTAGGTGGTATCGCTACCTTCGCTAACAGGTGCAACATCTTTTCCTGCAGAATCCATTGATATCTGGCTTACGCGTTGATCAATGTGGGACTGAGAGAGAATCTTTTGGGTGTTAACAGCTACGAATTCAGGGTCACCCAAAATTGCGTTGCGATCAGCAAAACCAATCTTTTTTGACTCAACTCCAACATGGATGCGATCGGACTCGGACAACGAGGCAATATCAAAGCGCTCATTGAGCAAGAGTTCCTCCATCAAGATCATTCCTTGCGTTGGGGGAGGCTGTCCGTAAACAGTGATGTCACGGTATTTAACAGAAAGTGGATCAAGTACGCGAGTTGTATGAGCCTTTAGGTCTTCTTCATTAAACCAACCATCAGATCCCTTAATCAGTTGCTGGGCAATTCGACCTTCGTAAAAAGCTGCGCGTCCACCTTGTGCAATTTCTCGAAGTGAGCGTGCTAAATCTTTTTGAACAACTAGGTCGCCAACATTCATATTTACATCGACACCCATATCTTTAAACAGTTGTGTTTCAGGTGTCAACTTCAAATGTCCTGCAATTCGGCGAACAAATCCAGTGTTTGCAGGGAAACCATTTTCGGCATAACCAATGGCTTGTTCCAGCAAAGTCGCCATGGGCAACTTTCCATAACGTTTATGGGCTTCAAACCAAGTTGATACTAAACCGGGAACAGTTCCAGATTTGTATCCATGCATAGGAATTCCATCTTTGTAGTTTTCAGGCGTTGCCGCATGAGAACCTTCGCCGCTGCCATTAAATGCCAAGTTAGTTTTGCTTGCTGCGTGGTGAGTGACCAGAAAGGCATCGCCTCCTAAATGAGAAGCACCTGGTTCAACTACACAGATCACTGCACTAAGCGAGATCGCAGCATCAATAAATGAGCCACCTTGGTTCAGGATTGAAATTGCTGCACTAACCGCCAATGGCTGACTTGCAGCCGCCCCACCATTTCGCGCATAAACAACGCTTCTACCTGTTTGCATTCGCCAAACTCTGTCCTATTCACAGGCTTAATTCAAGATAAAACTACTATTTGTGCCTTTCAATTTGCATGCTCAATTCCATCAACCTACTATTCACTTACGTTAAGGGGAGTACCTCGTTCGGCATCTTCGTCAATACGGATAGAAATATCCCGGAGCTGCGACCACATAGCTAGTGGTTGAGGGAGACCTTGGCACCTGGTCCCTTTAACGAAAATTGGTGTATTCATGGATGTAACCCTTTTGACTTGGGCACTCGTAGTCGGCGCAATTCTTGCCTTGATCATTGTTGATCTACTTACTGTAAGTCGCAAACCTCATGAAGTGATGTTCAAAGAGGCAGCTATTTGGTCGATTTTTTATATAGGTGTTGCCCTTGCCTTTGGTGTGTGGGTTTGGCAAACCGCCGGTTCACAATTTGGAACCGAATACTTTGCAGCGTACTTAGTCGAGAAATCACTGTCAGTAGATAATCTCTTCGTCTTTATCATTATCTTGGCACAGTTCGCGGTGCCATCTATTTACCACCAACGTGTACTGATGTTTGGTGTAATTCTTGCACTTGTTTTACGCGCAATCTTTATCGCAGTTGGCGCAGCGGCACTCGCAGCATTTAGTTTCACTTTCGTAGTTTTCGGTGCAATCTTAATCTGGACCGGTGTGGGTCTATTCAAGCACTGGGATGAGGACCCTTCACCTGAAGACAATAAGCTTGTAAAGATCATCAGAAAGCGCATTGCAATGACTGATGAATATGACGGCTCAAAAATCTTTACCCGTGTCAATGGCAAGCGCATCGCAACACCAATGTTTCTAGTAATGATTGCAATTGCATCAACAGACTTGTTGTTTGCACTTGATTCGATTCCGGCAACTTTTGGTGTAACTGAGGAACCATTCCTAGTCTTTGCCGCTAACGCTTTTGCTTTACTCGGCCTACGAGCGCTGTACTTCTTACTCAAGGGACTGCTAGACAAGCTGATTTACCTATCATTAGGTCTTTCAATCATCTTGATGTTCATTGGCGTTAAGTTGATCATGACTTACGTTCACGAGATTTGGTATGAAGTTCCAAAGATCCCAACACTAGTTAGCTTGATGGTTATTGCACTTGTTTTGATTGTGTCCACTGTGGCTAGCTTGATCAAGGTCAAAAAGGATCCTTCAGCAACTGCCCACGCTGGACGCATTACAGCTGGACATGACGACGAAAAAAACTAGTCTCAGTTTGTTGAACTGTGAGTCCCGGCTTAGTTTCCCGGGCTCACAGTCGACATATTGAAATCTTTGATAACCATCGGTGGCATAGACATGCTGGTCATATCGCCAGCCCATTCACGTGGTTGAGTCCATTCAGTAGTACCCGCATGTGCGATGCGTGAAAGTGCGCTAACTGGTGAATCATTCCAACGGAAGTTATTTGTCGCTCCTTGTACTTCGCCATTTTTGACATAGTAAACACCATCACGCGTAAGTCCAGTAAGAAGTAATGAATTTGGATCAACCATGCGGATGTACCACAACGTTGTCAGCAGTAATCCGTTATCAACCTTTTTAACAAGGTCTTCTAGATTTCCGCTTCCACCATCAACGCTCATAATCAAGTTATCGCCAAATGGTGTGTAAGGAAGTGATGTAATTTGTGCACTTGCTCGAGTCTGAACTAGAGATTGCAGAACACCATCTTTAATCCAATCAACTTGTGATTGCTTTTGACCGTTATCAAAGACTGAAGTAAATGAACTACTTGTCGATGCAGATACAAACGGCGATCCAGCCAACACAGGATGTGCTGGTGTACTAAATAGTTGTAGCCCAACATTGGATAGCTTTTCTCCAACTCGGGTTCCGCCGCCCTTCTTTGAAAACACGCTTTGTCCTTCATGGGCATCTCGTCCGCCAGCAACCCACATCATGTAAACATAGATGTCAGCAATTGATCCTGAAGGAAAAATAGTGTCGTAGCGACCTGCAGGCACATCAATCTTCTTTGCTTGCCACTCTAAGCGTTGGCGGATATTTGCATCAATCTTTGCAACTGAAACATCCTTGAAATCGTGGGTTTCAACGCCATCCCACGTAGAACGTGAACGCTGATGCGACTTTCCTGTCATTTCTACGCGACCAACTGGTGAATCATGACGAAGTCTCATTCCGCCCTTTGAGCCTACCCAAATGCTTTGATGGGTGTGCTCGGCGTAACCAAATAATTCAATTGAATCAGACTTTGATCGGCGCATCATGTCGCCAAGTTCTGGCGCAAAAGCAGAGAACACTTCTGGACCAGTCGGAGTATGTGCAGCGTTCCAATTACCAAACGCAACATCACGAGCAAGTGGTGCGAAATCTTCAGCTGCACCAGATGCTTTTGCCG